>NZ_JBSFBZ010000007.1:0-174215 GCF_053593195.1 Saccharopolyspora sp. NPDC002376 | reverse complement strand
CACCATCGTCAAAGCTGCCCTCGTCGTCCTCCATGTCGAACACGACCGCACAACATGATCACCCACAGCAACGAACCGTTACACGGAAAGGCTCATTGGGGCAACCTAACGTTATTCTGCTGCAACGCAGTTCGCGCTCGTTCGAGACGACCTAATTCGGCTTGGCCGGCCAGGTCTTGTCGGCCCAATGCCGTTCACCTCCCTGCTGGTGTACGGGAAGTCGGTCGATCAACGCTCTTTTTTCCGAAAGTTTCTTTTTTCGGCCGTTCCCGGTCCGTCGGGGGTTTGTTTTTCCGAGCCGTGGATGTGAAACCCACGGCCACACATGTGAAACTAATCTGTTGCCGCGCCACGATAGGCTGATAGCGTCGACGTCGTTCCGCGGATTGGGGCAGATGGTTCCCGCGGAGCGCAATCAATTCGATCGATCGCCGCAGGCATCCGCAGTCCGGTGCTGCCGCGGCGATGGCAGGCGCCGAATCGTCGGCGCGGTCGTGCTGCTTGGGAGAGAAACTGTGCCGCACCAAGCCGTAACTCGGAGTACTTCCTGGGAGGAAGTGGCGAGTTCCATCGAATTCATCCCCGCCGAGCATGCCAGCCGGACGCAGCCGGAACTCGTGGCGCAGGAGATGCTGCGCTGCGGGACGGCGGAGATCGACCGGCTCGTCGCCGCGGGTCTGCCGTTCGAATCCCGCTCCGGGAAGCGCCATTTCGATGCGAACGACCTCTACAACCTCGGGATGTACTCGAACACCGCGAAGACGCAGCCAGAGCTCGCCTTCCGCATGCTCTTCCGCTTCGCCGGCCGACCGGTGGACGACCTGCTGCGCGACAAGTCCTGGGAATTCCGGGTCCGGCTGGAATGCGTCGACTGCGCTGGAGACGCGCCGTGGATCCTGGAAGAACCGGATGCGGTCCGGTTCGGCGGCCGGGTCGACGACGTGGTGGCGCCGGCCGCGAGCTCGGGGGCGGCCGAGTACGCGGCAACGGTCGTCACCACCGGCGCCCGGACCCCGTTGGTCTCGCCGGAGCTGCGGCGGCTCACCCGCGACTACCTCGACGCGGGGTACCGCTGGCAGATGATCCCGGTTGCGATGCAGGCCGACTACGAACTGGTGCACGCTCTCGGCGCGACGAGCTGCATCGCGGCGAGCCTGTTCCTGGCCGAGCGCTTCCGCGCCGCCGGCTACCAGGCGGAAGCGAAGCGGGGATGGTTCTGCGGGGTGCTCGGCGGTGCCCTCGACCTTCCCCACGCGTGCGTCGAGGTCGTGGACGACGACGGTGCGCTCCGGACGGTCGACATCGCCAAAGCGCAGCTGGCCAAGCGGTTGTCGCCGGACACCGGCGAGTTCCAGGAGCTCTGCCTCGGATCGATCTACAACAAGGTGATTCCCTCCACGGCCGCTGGCAACGCACCGTTCGGCCATCACGAATGTGGTTCCCGGCACCCGGTCCAGGTGCGCGCCGACATCCGAGCGGTGCGCTGAACCTGCATCCATCGAGTCCATTGTGGAAGGACGAATGATCATGGCAGTACGCGACGTCGAGCCGGTCGTGCTGGAGCTGGATCGGCTGGAGCAGATGGCCGAGTCGGGCTATTACAACCCGTACACGATGTTCGACTGGCCCGAGAGCATCGAGCCGGGCATGCCGTGGATGAGCGAGAGCCTGACGACGCTCGCGGGCACGTCGATGTGGGATGAGCTGCCCCGCGAGCAGCAGATCGAGCTGACCAAGTACGAGGCGATCAACTTCTTCAGCCTCAACATCCACGGCATCCGTGAGCTGATGAGCGAAGTCGTCATGCGGATCCACGAGAAGACCTACGCGAACGTCTCGGAGTTCCTGCACCACTTCATCGGTGAGGAGAACGAGCACATGTGGTTCTTCGCGCAGTTCTGCCTGCGCTACGGCGGGAAGCTGTACCCGGCGCAGCCGACGCTGAAGGCGGACTCGGTGGACCACCTCTCGCCGCTGGCCCGCGAGATGATCGTGTTCGCGCGCATCCTGATCTTCGAGGAGATCGTTGACCACTACAACGCGCACATGGCCACCGACCAGGCGCTCCCGCACATCGCCCGCGAGGTCAACCGGGTGCACCACCAGGACGAGAGCCGGCACATCGCGTTCGGCCGGATGATCTTCGCGAACCTGCTCGGTCAGCTGACCAAACGCGACCCAGCCGAGGTGCCGGTGGTCGCCGAGTACCTCGAGAGCTACCTGCAGTACAGCATCGGCACCCTCTACAACCCCGCCGCCTACCGCGACGCGGGCATTCCGGACGCTCTGGCGCTGCGGAGGCGCGCGCTGGAGCACCCCGCCCGGATCGAGGTGCACGACCGGGTGCTGAAGCGGACGCGGAAGTTCCTGACCAAGGTGGGTGTCGGCCGGGAAACGATCAAATCATGAGCGATCCGATGGACGCGGTCCGCGGGTTCATCCGGGACCGCAACCCCACCCTCGGTCAGCTGTCCGACGACATGGACCTGATCGACAGCCGGGCCATCAACTCGCTGGCCTTCGTCGAGTTCATCTTCCTGCTGGAGGAGCTGACCGGCGCACCGATCGATCCGGAGGACCTGGACTTGGACGACTTCCGCACCCTCACCGCGATCGAAGCACGATTCTTCGAGCAGGAAGCCACCCGATGACCACGACGACCGACAACGGCTTGAGCGTTCTCGACGGCGGCCAGCTCCGCCTGCTGCGGGCGATCGATGCGGTGTTCCTGCGCCTGGCCGACGGCTGGGACGTGCCGGAATTCCGCTACCCGCACCTGATCCGCTGCCAGGACCTCGACGTCTTCGACTACTACGACAACTTCCCGCACCTGGGCCTGGCCGCCACCCGGCTCGAACCGGAGCGCGTCGGTTCCCTGCTGGCCGGGGCGACCCGCCCGGTCGACCGTATACCGGCTGACGTGCTGGAGCCGAGCGCATTCGCGCTGCCGTCGGCGGCGTGCTACGCGGTCTACGTGGACCTGGCCGGTTCGGAGCTGCCCGCGGACGGGACCATGCGCACCACCGTGGCCACCTGCTTCCGCAACGAGGACCACTACGCGGGTTTGCAGCGGCTGCTCGGCTTCTCGATGCGGGAGATCGTCTTCGTCGGACCGGAGGACGGGGCCAAGCAGCACCTGCTGCGCGCCAAGGACGCCGTGACGGCCCTGTGCGCCGAACTCGGGTTGGAGGTCGGCCTCGAGGTCGCCACCGACCCGTTCTTCGACAAGAACGGCGGCAAGGCGAAGATGCAGCGGCTGTTCCCGGTGAAGGAGGAGTTCGTCGTCAACGGCTTGGCAATCGGCTCGGTCAACTACCACCGGAACTTCTTCGGCGAGCGGTGCTCCATCCGGGCCGGCGACGACACCGCGCACACCAGCTGCCTCGCCTTCGGCTTGGAGCGGTGGGTGCACACCCTGACCGAGCGGTTCGGCAGCGCCGCCGCGGCGCTGTCCGCAGTAGAGAGCTTGCGCTGATGCGGTCCCCGGTGGCGGCGGTGCTGGGTGTCGACGTGGGGCTGTTGCAGTCAGGCATGGGCGGTGTCGCGGGGCCGGAGTTGGCGTGCGCGGTGTCCAACGCCGGTGCCGCGGGCTGCGTGGGTGGCTACAAGCTGGTCGGCGCCCCGCTGTCGGCCGTGCTCGCTCGGCTGGCGGTGGGCACCGATCGGCCAGTCGGGGTGAACTTGATCCCGGAGGTGGTCGGGCCGGACGAGCTCGACCACCAGGTGGCGCAGGTGCTCGATGAGACACCACCGCACGTGTACCTGTCGCTGTTCGGCATGCCCGGTGATGCTGTGTTCGACCGCATCGCCGCGGCTGGTCGGCGCCTCGTGGTCCAGGTCGGCACCGTGTTCGACGGCGTGAACGCGGCCGAGCGGGGCGCTGTGGTGGTGGCCCAGGGCATCGAGGCGGGCGGCCACCTCCTCGGCGAGTCGAACCGGGACGAGCTGGTCGCCGCGCTGCGTGAACGTCTGCCCGCTGCCTGCCTCGTCGCCGCGGGCGGGATCGGCTCGCCGGCCGAGGCCGCTCGGGCGCTCGCTGCCGGTGCCGACGGCGTGCTGCTCGGCACCGCGTTCGTCGTCGCGCACGAGTCGCGCGCTCACCCCTACTTCAAGGCGGCGGTGAGCTCGGCTGCCGAGACCGACACCGTGATCAGCGACGTCTACGAGATCGGATGGCCGGGGCGGCGGCACCGCGTGCTGGCGACGGCCGCGACGAACGCCCCCGGGCAGGCGAAGACGTTCATCGGCAAGACGGTGGTCGAGGGCAAGCCGTACCTGGTGCCGCGGTTCAGCGCGGCGGTGCCCACCGAGGCAACCAGCGGCCGGATCGAGGAAATGGCGATGTACTGCGGCCTGTCGTGCAGCGCGGTGTCCCGCGAACTCGCGGCGGCCGACGTCGTCGCCGAATTCGCCCGTGTCCTGCCGGGTGCTGGAGGCGAGAACGAGACGAGGAGGCAAACTCATGTCAGTCGGTGAAGAGCAGGAACACCACGACCTGTCCTACCGCGAGGACGCGCCGCGGATCCACACTCGGGAAGGCGTCGAGCTCTACTGCGAGTCCAGCGGCGAGGGCACCGCCGTGGTGTGCCTCAACAACTTCTTCATCAACAGCCCGTTCTGGCGGGAGTACACAGAGGAGCTCAGCCAGAACTTCCGCGTCGTGACCTATGACATGTGCAACCACGGTGCGTCCTCGCGCGTCGCGCAGGAGCCGACGTGGGACGAGCACGCGGCGGACGTGGTCGGACTGCTCGATGCGCTGGAGATCGAGTCGGCGTACCTGATCGGCACGTCGGCCTCCACCCAGCTCGCCAGGGACGTGGCCCTGCAATACCCGGACCGCGTCCGGGGCCTGGTTCTGGCCGGTCCGGTCCTCGGCTTGCGGGGCATGCGGCGCCACCGGCAGCTCAACCGGTCATGGCTGCTGACGCTGAAGAACCACGGCATGGCCACGCTGTACGGCCAGATCTACCCCGAGGTGATCAGCGGGGAGATGAACGAGGAGTCCGGCACGCCCGGTTTCCTGGGGCTGCGGGAGGCCTTCCTGGCGATGTCCACGCCAGAGGAGCTCAGCAACGGCCTGAACCTAGTCCAGGAGGGGGAAACTAACCCCGAGCTGCTGTCCCGCATCGAGGCGCCGACGCTGATCGTCCTCGGCGACGACGACATCCTGCTGAGCCCGACGCGCGGGCACGAGCTGGCCGCACTGTTCCCGAACGGTCGCTGCGAGATGATGCCGAACGCCGGCCACGTCCCCTTCCTCGACGACGGCGAGGGTTTCCAAGCGATCGTCCGCAAGTTCGTCGACGAAGTGGAAACGCATGCCTGACACGGCAACCGAAGCCCGGCAGCGCATCCGCGGGCTGCTGGTCGACCTGTTCGGCGGGGACCGCTTCGTCCGTGGCGTGCCAGACACCGCGTCGCTGCGCGAGGCGGGGGTGCCCTCCACCGCGCTGGTCAGCTTGCTTGTGGCGATGGAGGACGAGTTCGGGTTCGAGTGGGACGACGACGTGGAGCCGGAGGTGCTGCGCTCGATCGATTCGCTGGCGGGGCACGTCGTGGCGCTGCGTGGGTGAAGGACGTCGCGGTGGCCGTCGAGCTGGAGGTCCCCGGCGCAGCGGGGGCCGCGGTCGAATGGCACCCGGTGCGACCGCCGCACGGACCGCCCGAGCAGTTCGCGGCCGGGCGGCGGGCGGCCTCGGCAGCGCTGGCTGCGGCCGGGTCGGCCGATCGGACCGTGCCGCGCGCGCCTGGCGGTCGACCGCGCTTTCCGCCCGGATTCCCGGGTTCGATCTCACACACCGATCAGGTGGCGGTCGCGGTGGTTGTCCCCGGTGCCGCGGCGGTCGGCGTCGACGTGGAGAGCGCGGACATCGGTCCTCGCGTGACCGCGTTCGTGCTTCGTGCGCGGGAGCGGCGAACGTTGCTCTCGCCGGTGGGGGAATACACCCCGCGTGAGCTGTTCGCCGCTAAGGAAGCAGCTTTCAAGGCCATCAGCGGCACCGGCGCCGTGGGCGAATTCCTGTTCTGGCAGGTCGAACTCAGTCCCGCCGGTGGCGCGCTGGCCGCGTCCTACCGCGGCGCGCAGGTGCCGGTGCGGATTCGCTCGGCGGCGGACCTCTCGTTCGCCCTGGCGATCCGGCGGTGACGCGTCCGGTTCGCCGCGGCCCACCAACCCCGCACCGAACCAGGGGAGAAGGAAGAACAATGGATCGCGATGTTCTCGAGGTCGTCGACGAACTGTTCCGTCGCCGCCTGCAGATGACCAAACTCGACCCGGACGCCCCGCTCGTGGACTATGGGCTCGACTCCGTCCGCTCCATCGACCTGGTCGTCGAGATGGAGTCCCTGTTCGACGTGGAAATCTCCGACGAGCAGGCTGCGCTGATGCGGACGCTGCGCGACGTCGCGGACCAGGTCACCGCGTCGCGGACGGTGCGCGTCGGGCGAGGAGACGGTGCCGCATGAACACCGACGCCGATTTCGCGCGGTACGCCCGGCCGGAGTTCGCCCGGCTCTTCCGCGCGCTCAACCTGGACGTGACCTACCGGGCAGGTCAGGGAGACCATCTCACCGCGGAATCGCCGGGTGACCCCGGAACCGGGACCGAGGTGCTGGACCTGGTCGGTGGTGCGGGTTCGTCGCTGTTCGGGCACAACCACCCGGCGCTGCTCGAGGTTGCGCGGCGGTGCTTCGACGAGCAACTTCCCTTCAACGCGCAGGCCAGCGTGCGCCCCGGGGCGGCCGAGCTGGCGGAGCGGTTGTCGGCGGTCGTCGGGGCCACGACCGGTTCGAGCTACGTGGTCACCCTCGGCAGCACCGGCGCGGATGCGGTGGAAGGCGCGGTGAAGCACGCGACGGTCGAGCGCAGGCGGCGACTCGGCGCCCTGCAGGAGGAATTCGAGCAGTCGCTGCGGCGGGTACGGCGGGACGGCATCGCCGATGCTCCGTGCGCCAGCGGGCCCGCAGCCGGGCGGCCTTGTGCGGAGGTGCTGGGCGACGTTCTCGACCGGATCGCGCAAATGCGGTGGGCGGACCCGATGTTCCTCTCGTTGCGGAACGCCTTCCACGGCAAGACGACCGGCGCCGGCACGTTGACGCACGGCGCCAACGTGCCGGCCGATCTGCACGTGCCGGGACCGCGGCACCGGCGCCTGGACGACTGGACGCCTCGTGCAGTTGTGACCGCGCTCGACGCCGAGCTCGTCGAGATCTGCTCGATCAGCGTCGACACCGCAGGGGTGCCGCACTCCGCTGCTCGCTGGCTGTCCCCGCTCGCCGCCTGCTTCGTCGAACCCGTTCAGGGCGAGTCCGGGGTGCACGAGGTCCCGGCCGAGACGCTCGCCGCCCTGCGCGAGCTGGCCGACCGGCACGAAGCGGCGCTGGTGTTCGACGAGATCCAGTGCGGCATGGGACGCACCGGCACGTTCCTGGCGTCCGAGGGCTCCGGAGTGGTCGCCGACTACTACCTCTTCTCGAAGTCCCTCGGGGGCGGGCTGGCCAAGATCTCAGCGTTGCTGGTCGACGAGGACCGGTACGTGCCGGAGTTCGGCCGCCACCACACGTCCACGTTCGCCGATGACGACTTCTCGTCGCAGATCGCGACGGCTGCGGTGGACCTCGCCGCCACCTACCGCGAGCGGATCGTCGAGCTGGGCAAGCTGCTGCGGGATCGGTTGTCAGAGGTGGCGCAGCGGTGGCCGGACGCCATCGTCGAGGTGCGCGGCCGAGGACTGCTCATCGGCGTCGAATTCGTTCTGCCGCAACCGGATTCGGGACTGATGCGGGAGGTTTTCGACTCCGAATCGCTCGGCTACCTGATCGCGGGCAGGTTGTTGCACTCGCACCAGATCAGGGTCATCCCCACCCTGTCCGCTCCCACGACCGTGCGCATCCAGCCGTCGGCGTTGCTCGAGCCCGCGGACGTGGACCGGATCGCCACCGCCTTCGAGGACGTCGCCGGGCTGCTGGCCAAGGGCGACTACGCGACGCTGCTGGAACACCTGGCCACACCTGCGGCTACCGACTGGCAGCCGAAGCAGCACGTGCCGCTGCCGCGCCGCGATCGACCGGCGCAGGACGGCGGGCGCCGGGACGGCGTGCCGCGCGTCGCGTTCCTGGCCAACATGGACGTCCCGGCCAAGGTGTGGTCCCTGGCGCCGGAATTGGCCGCCTGGTCGGAAGAGCAGTGCGCGGCGGCGCTGGACCGGATGTGGGGTGAGCTGGACCCGTACGAGGTCGCGAGGCACCGCATCAGGTCCGGATCCCGGGGCGAGGTCGAGGTCATCATGGTGGCGGCGCCGTTCACCGCCGCCCAAGCCGTTGCCGCGCTGCAGGCAGGGCATGGGGCCTGGCTGCGCCGGACCGTGCTCGATGCGGTGGACTTGGGTGTCTCGCTCGGTGCCGGGGTCATCGGCCTCGGCGGGCACACCTCGATCGTCACCAACGCCGCGCGGGACGTGGTCGAGGACGACGTCAGGGTGACCTCGGGGAATTCGATGACCGCCGCCTGCGCCCACGATCTGCTCCAGCTGCAGCTGGCCGAAACCGGTGCCAGTGAGCGCCGGGTCGGGCTCGTCGGCGGTATCGGCAACATCGGTGCCGTGATGGCCGAACTCGTCGCCCCGTACTGCGAATCGCTGGTGCTGGTCGGCCGGCCCGGTTCGGCACGGCGGCTCGCACGGGTCGCCGACCGGCTCGGCCACCTGACGGATGTGTCGATCGCCGAGGACCTGGGCGCGCTGCGGGACTGCCCGATCGTGGTCACCGCCACCAACTCGGCCGACCCGGTGATCCTGCCGGACCACCTCGCCGGCGATCGCGAGGTCCTGGTCTGCGATCTCGCGGTGCCCGGCGACGTGCACCCGGCGGTGATGGGCCTGCCGAACGTCACCCTGGTGTCCGGGGGGCGCATCGGGTTCCCGCGCGAACAGGCGCCCCACTTCCCGGGAATCACGCTGCCGCCCGGAATCGCCTACTCCTGCATGGCCGAAACGATCATGCTCGGCTTCGACCCAGCCACGCCGAGCCCGTCCTACGGCGGCCTCTCCGTCGCGGGCGTGCTGGCCGCTCGCGAGCTGGCCGTTCGGCACGGGTTCCACCCCGCCCGCATCGTCGCCGATGACGTCTCGGTGCGGCCGTGGGTGGTCGATCGAGCGAGTGACACTATCCAGGAGCACATCGGATGACCGCGATACTCCCGCGTTTCCCGAGCATTCTGCACGCCTTGCTGGCGCACGCCGAACGTGGTGCCGACGGCTCCGGGGTGACGCTGATCCCGGAGCCGGGCAAGGCAGAAACGCTGCGCTACGACGCCCTCGTCGAAACCGCCGCGCGCGGTGCGGCAGCCCTCGCCGAGCACGGGGTCGGCCACGGCGACCGGGTCGTGCTCTGCCTGCCCACGGGCCCGGAGTTCATCACCGCCTTCTTCGGCACCCAGCTGCTCGGAGCGATGCCGACGGCGATCGCCGTGCCGACGCGCTTCGGCGGCGCCGCGGGGTTCGAAGGGCAGCTGCAGGATCTCACGGACTACCTGCGGCCCGCCGCGATCATCAGCACGGCAGCGGTGCTCGATGCGCTGCCGGAGATTGCCGGACCCAGCCTGATCGACGGTGCCGCGCTGTACGCGCGCGCCACCGCCAGCGATGCGCCGATGCATCCCGTTCGCCCGCCGAACGTCGACAACTTGGCGGTGATCCAGTGCACCTCGGGTTCGACGGGCAAGCCTAAGGGCGTCATGATCTCGCACGCCAACCTGGCGGCCAACTGCGAGCAGTTCCTCAGCGGTCTCGGTTGGACGGACGCGGACGCGTCGGTCGGCTGGGCGCCGCTTTACCACGACATGGGCCTGATCCTGGGACTGCTGTGCCCCATCTACAGTGGAGGGCACGCCGTGCTGATGCCCGCCACCCGGTTCCTCCGCGCGCCCGCCGAGTGGCTGCACCACATCAACGACTACCGCGGCGCGTTCTCGGCCGCGCCGAACTTCGCCTTCGGCTACGCCGCCGCCCGGGTGCGCGACGAGGACCTCGAGGGCGTGGACCTGTCGTCCTGGCGTGCGGCGCTCTGCGGGGCGGAACCGATCCAACCGGCCACCGTGCAGCGTTTCCTCGACCGCTTCGGTCGGTGGAGGCTGTCCTCCACTGCGCTGGTGCCCGGCTACGGCATGGCCGAAGCGTCGCTGGTCATCACCTCCACCCGGCCGGGCGCGCCGCTGCGGTACGACTCCATCGACCGGCAGGCCGCCGTCGCCGACGCACGCGCGGTCGACGTCGATCCGCACAGCGCAGATGCGTTGCAGATCGTCGACTGCGGTGAGCCGATGACCGGCACGCAGGTCCGTGTCGTCGACGGTGACGGGGCTGTACTCGGGGACGACGAGATCGGGCACGTCCAGTTCCGGGGGCCCTCGCGCACGGTCGGGTACTTCGACCTGCCGGCGGAGACCGCTGCGTCGATCGACCCGCCGGACTGGTGGAAGACCGGTGACATCGGCTACCTGCGCAACGGTGGTCTGCGGATCACCGGCCGGGCGAAGGACCTGATCATCATCCGCGGTGCCAACTACTTCCCGTCCGACTTCGAGCAGGCCGCGGAGACCGTGCCCGGGGTTCGCCTCGGCGCCGTGGTCGCGGTCGGGTACCGGCCCGACGGCGGCGACTCCGAGGAGCTTCACCTGATCGTCGAGACGGAGCTCGGGGACGAGGAGCACGAGTCGCTGCGGCGGGCCGTCTGGAGCGCGATCAGCTCCCGGACCGGTGTCCCCGCGGCCGCGATCCACCTGGTTCCGAAGCGGAGCATCCCCAAGACGACCAGCGGCAAGCTGCAGCGGTCGAAGGCGCGGGAGCTGTTCGTCGACGGGTGGTCGCAGCCCGAACCGGAACCGCAGTCGAACCTGTCCTGATTCCCGCCACCGTGGGGGAACCTGTTTCCGCTCGCCGAGGGGATGTGCGCATGTCCGACCAGTTCGAGGACGACAGCCGGGACTACCTGGCGCTGTGCAACGACGAGGAGCAGTACTCGCTCTGGCCGCAGGGCGTCGAGGTGCCCGCTGGCTGGCGGGTCGTGCACGGCCCGGCGCCGCGGGCCGACATCATCGCCCACATCGACCGGACCTGGACCGACATGCGGCCGAAGAGCCTGCGCGACGCGATGGCCGCGCACGAGGGCGGGGCGGCGTGACCGGCAGACCCGGCCGGGTGCGGACCGCGCTCGGGGTGGCCGGGGGGCTCGCGGCGCTCGGGGGCATGGTGCCCCTGTGGGCCGCGACCGAATCGCGCGCCGTGGACTCCGTCACCCACTTCCTCATCGCGGTCGCGGTGATCCTGGTGACCTGCCAGGCGCTCGCCGCGCTGGCCCGCCGGTTCCACCAGCCGTCGGTGCTCGGCGAGATGGTCGGCGGTTTGTTGCTGGGGCCGTCCCTGCTCGGAGCGCTGTGGCCGGAGGGGGGCGCGCTGCTGTTCCCGCCGTCGATGATCGAAGCGCTCGACAAGATCGCGCAGCTCGGCCTCGTCATCTTCGTGTTCCTGCTGGGCTGCGAGCTGCGCACCGACCGGATCGAGCGCAAGGGCGTGGTGGCCGCGGCGGTGGTCGGTGGCATGGCGCTCCCGTGCGCGGCGGGCATGTGGATCGTGTTCGCCACCGGAGGTCTGTTCGCCGGCACCAGCACGACACCGGTGGAGACAATGCTGTTCGTCGGGCTGGCCATGGCGGTGACGGCGCTGCCCGTCCTGGCGCGGATCCTCGCCGATCTGAAGTTGGAGAGGACGAGCGTCGGCGCGCTGTCGCTGTCCGCCGCGGCGATCGGTGACGGTCTGCTCTGGTTGACGCTGGCGTTCCTGCTGGCCAGGCAGGGCGCGAGCGGTCACGGTGTGCGGATCGTGCTGCTGGCGACCGCGCTGGTGCTCGTCACGGCGCTGTGCGTGCGCCCGCTGCTGGCGATGCTGGTGCGCAAGCTCGGATCGAACCAGTCGTTGGCGGTGGTGCTCGTCTCGGGGGCGATCGGCTACTCCGCGCTGACCCAGGCCATCGAGCTGCACCCGGTCGTCGGGGCCTTCCTGTTCGGTGTCGCCTTACCGCGCGATTCGCCGGCCGTGGAACGGATCAGCCAGCAGCTGGAGGGCTTCACACTGATCATCCTGCTGCCCGTGTTCTTCGCCGGTGTCGGCTTGAAGACCTCGGTGGGATTGCTGGGCGCGGAGCCGCTCGCCTGGTTGGTGCTCGTCGTGGTCCTGGTGACGGCCGTGGTGACCAAGCTGGTCGGCGCGGGTGGCGCTGTCCGGCTGGCTGGAATGCCGTCGGCGGAGGCGTTGCGCTTCGGGGTGCTGATGAACTGCCGCGGCGTGACCGAGCTGGTGGTGCTGACCATCGGTTACGAGGCCGGTCTGATCAACCAGCTGGCCTACACCATCCTCGTCCTGGTCGCGATGATCACGACCGCGGCCACCGGGCCGCTGGTGCGCTGGTCGCTGGGCCGCAGACCGGACGGCGACACCGTGCTCCCGCCGCGGACACCGGCTCCGGCCGGCGCTGGAATCCGCGCGGCGGACGAGGACGGCAGGGCAGCGCGATGATCGTCCGGAACCCAAATGCCACCGGCTGCCAGCAGGTGCTTGCGACGGCTCGGTGACGTGCGCCGATGCGGTTCGGGACCACTGCTCTCGATTTCAACGGAACGAGATTGCTAGGGGGAACCTGTGGCGGTCGATGCGAAGAATCGGGTCAAATTTGTCCGCTGGCCCGCGGAGAGCGATCTGCGCGAGCAGTGCAAGGACCGGCAGCATCTCTGCCTGCTGATCGTCGAGCACGGCGCCCCGCCGCCGGATCACCTGGGGCTCTACGAGGACTGGGTGCGCCCGCCGATCGTTCCGGAGGACCTCCAGGCCCGGGTCCGGCAGTTGGCAGCGCGGGCGGTGCTCAACGAGAAGCCGGTGCTGGACTCGGCCGGAATCCTCTATTTCAAGGAGTCCTCGGTCACGCTTTCCCTGACCCAGTGCGAGATGTTGGCGCCGTTGGTGTCCCGCTACGGCCAGCTGGTCTACCGGGCGGAATTGCGGGAGATCCTGCGGAGTTCCGGCGCCAGCTCGTCCAGCAACGCGCTGGACCTGCACGTGATGCGGTTGCGGCGGCGACTGCAACTCGTCGGGCTGGCGGTGCGCAACGTCTGGGGACGCGGATTCGTCGTCGAGCCCGTCTAGCGGCCGGCCGGGGTCACGACGCCGAGGCGGGCACCGGCTCCGCCGCGCTGCGACCGGTATGCGCCTGGCCGCGCAGCTGTCGGAGCTCGGCGAAGGGGAGTGTGCAGCGCTCGGCCAGGTAGTCGGCTCCCGCCGTACCGCCGGTTCCGGCGTGGCTGCCCAGCACCTTCGAGACCAGGCAGAGGTGGCTCGTCTGCCAGCGCCAACAGCCGTTGCCGAGGTCGAGCAGCGCGTCGATGATCCGGTAGTGGATGCCCGCGTCGACACCGCGGCGGGCGAGGTCGGAGACCGCGTGGCCCGATCTGACCACCCACGCGGTGAACGATTCGTACAGCGCACCGCTGTGCTCGGTGTTGCCGACCAGATGCGCCAACCGGTGGAACTGCTCCGACTGTGCGCCGCTCGCCGTGCCGAGCAATGCCCGGAAACCGGCGAAGTCGCGCAGCGGCAACCGGTCGAGCGCGGCCACCTGCCCGTGCAGCACGCGGATGATCTCCGTGGCCCGGTGCAGGAGGTCGACGACCCATTCCGCTTCCGAGGTGTCGTCGGTCGTGGTGAACGCGTCGATGACGGCCTCCAGATCGGCGATCATCTGCTGGAGCCACAGTTCGCTCGCCTGGTGGGCGATGATGAAGAATTGCTCGGACAACACGGTGGACTTGGTGGCCGCGGTCCCGGCGGTGCGGGGTTTCTGGAGGGACAGCAGGGTGTCCAGTTCGAGGTAGTTCTGGTACGTCAGTTCATCGTCCACTGTGCTTACCTCTCGTCCGCGACGAACCCCAGCGCTCCTCATTGTGTGCGCGCACCGGGCCGGCGAGCTTTCGGCGAAAGAGTTCTTTCGCCGATTGTCGTTGCACAGAAAGGGTTTTCGCCGTCGAACTCGTTCAGCCGCGCGAGTCCGTTCGCTCGCGCGCCAAAAGATTTGGGAAAGGATGCGGTGGTTCCTCGAGTTTGAGAACTACGTTTCGGCTCAGCCATGCTGGATCCTTGCGTCGGAGGCGAGGCGGAGTTGAACACTGTTCCGGACTTCTTCGAATCCAGGGTTGCCAGGTCGGGCGATGCTCCCTCGGTCGTCTTCGGCGAGACCGTCGTCGACTACTCGGAGTTGAACGCGCGCGCGAACCGGCTCGCCAGGCGGCTGATCGCCTTCGGCGTCGGGCCGGACTCGCTGGTCGCAGTCGCGGTACCGCGGTCGACGCAGCTGGTGGTCGTGGTGCTCGCCGTGCTCAAGGCGGGCGGCGCTTACCTCCCGCTGGACCCGACCTATCCGGCCGAGCGGCTGGCGCACATGGTCGTGGACGCGCAACCGGTCCTGCTGCTGCGGACGGAGAGCGTCGACTCGCTGCACCTGGGTGTGCCCGAGGTGATGCTCGACGATCCGGCCTTCGAGGCCGAGTGCGCGCAGGAGCGCAGCGATGACGTCGCCACGGCCGAGCGGCTGGCGCCGCTGGATCCCGCCCACCTGATGTACGTCATCCACACCTCCGGGTCGACCGGTGTCCCCAAGGGCGTCGCGGTCAGCCATACCGGTGTGGCCGACCTGATCGCCACGCAGGCGAAGCTGTACGGGGTCGGTCCCGGCGACCGCGTGCTGCAGTGGGCGTCGTTCAGCTTCGACGCCTGGTTCTGGGACTTCACGCTTGCGCTGATGCACGGCGCGACCCTGGTGATGGCCGAGCAGCACGAGCTGATGCCGGGGGAGTCGCTGCGCGAGACCTTGCTGAAGTACGAGGTCGACCACGCAGTTCTGCCGCCGGTGGCGCTGAGCATCACCGACAGCGAGGGGCTGCTGGCTGGCGGCACGATCACCTCCACCGGAGATGTCTGCACCAGGTCCTTGACCGAGGAGTGGTCCCAGGGGCGACGCCTCTACAACGCCTACGGCCCGACCGAGGTGACCGTGGGTGCCTCGATCGGCGGACCGATCGAGGACGTCCAGGAGGGGGTGACCATCGGGACGCCCTGGGACGGCGGCGCGGTGTACGTGCTCGACGAGAACCTGCAGGACCTCCGCGATGGCCGGGAGGGCGAGCTGTTCTTGGCCGGGAGCGGAGTGGCCCGCGGCTACCTCAACCGCCCCGGTTTGACGGCGGCCCGGTTCGTCGCCGATCCCTACGGCCCGCCCGGCAGCAGGATGTACCGGTCGGGGGACCGGGGCAGGCGCGAGGTCGGCGGCGCGCTCTACTTCACCGGCCGGGGCGACAACCAGGTGAAGGTCCGCGGTTTCCGCATCGAACTCGGTGAGGTCGAAGCGCGGTTGGAAAGCCACCCGGCGGTGGAGATCGCCGTCGCGGTCGTCGGCGGTGGTGATGTCGCCACCGAGCACATCGTTGCCTACATCAAGCCTTCCGCGCGGCACACCGTCACCGAGGCGCAGTTGCGCGAGCACGCGCGCAGCGCGCTGCCGCAGCACATGGTCCCGTCGACGATCGTCGTGCTGGAGCAGCTCCCGACACTGCTGAACGGCAAGATTGACCGCAAGGCGCTCGCAGCGCGCACCACGGCCGACACGGGCAGCGCATCGACGCCCGCCCGCTCTGGCGCGGATTCCTTCGAGCAGATCCTGTGCGGCATGGTCATGGAGACGCTGAACATCAGCGAAGCGACTCCGCAGGACAACTTCTTCGACCTGGGCGGGCATTCGGTGTTCGCCGCGAAGCTGGCCAGCCGGGTGCGCAAGGAACTCGGGGTAGCCGTGCCGATGCGCTCGATGTTCGAGGCCGAGAACCTGGCCGAATTGGCGCAGATCGTGGAGAAAGCCCGGTAGCTCCCAGCTGCCGAACCCCGTCTCTCCAGGGGAGCGGCGGGGTTCGGCGCTGCGGGGGGGTTTCTATGGTTTGTCAAGCGGCGGCTGGGGGTGCCGTGTGTTGGGTTGTGGGTCGGGCTGGTTGGTAGGGGGTCTTGTTGCGGAGCATGGCGAACAGGACATCGCAGCGTCGTCGGGCCAGGCAGATCAGGGCGGCGTTGTGTTTCTTGCCCTCGGCCCGTTTCCGGTCGTAGTAAGCGCGGCTGACCGGGTCGGACAAGGATGCGAAGGCGGCGAGGAAGAATGCGCGTTTTTTCCGGACTAAAAGAGGCGGTTGAGGAATGCCAGGCCCGCGTCAGCGGGCCTGGCATTCGGGTCAGTTCGAGGACGTGCCGATAGTGGAAATCCCGAGCAGGGTAGGACCGTTGCCGCCGTTGGCTTGGGCGCGTTGTGTGCTGCGGTCGAGGCTGACGAGCTTCTTCTTCGCGGCTTCCAGGCTGGTGTTGAGTCCTTGGACTTCGCCGAGCCAGCCGTTGAGCTTGGCTTCCTGGATGCGTTCGCTGAGGTTGTGGATGATCTCGACCAGCCGGCCTCGCTGCTTGGGGTCCATCCTCAGCATGGGACAGCGAACGCAGGCATGTTCGTGCTGGCAGGGGCTTCCGTAGGGACGTCCGCAGGTGCCGAGTTCAAGTTTGCGCTGGTGGAAGTGCTGGTGGAATTCCTGCCACTCGGCGTCGGTGGGTTCGCGGTATTCCTCGACTGGCCAGGTGGCGCGGCGTTTGTCGAGGAAGGCTCGATAGGTGCGGATCAGCTCGTTCTGGAACACCGCCAGGTAGGACTCGGTGGTGCTGATGTGGTGGTGGCCGAGCAGCTTGGCTGCGATGTGCACTGGAAGCCCACCGGTCACGGCCTCGGTGGTGAAGAGCCTCCGAAAGTCATGGGGAAGGTAGTTCAGCGGTTGGCCGGTGTTGTCGGTGATCCCCGCGTGGTCGACCACCTGCTGTAGCAGTCGATAGACACCGTTTTGGCTGATCGGGGTGCTGCGCCCGCTACTTCGCTGCGTCCTGCGTTGAAACAGGTGTGGGAGCGGGGGCCCGTGGATCTTCTCGGTGGGGTCGTAGCGGCTGACGGTAGGGATGTTGCCGCCGTTCTGAGCGCGCAGGCGAGTGATGATCGTTGCTAGGACGCTGGCCAGCTCCGGGCTGATCAGCAGGAGTCGTTCCTCGTTCGACTTCGACGGCACGATCTGCAACAAGGGGACGACTTCGCCGGTGTCTGGCAGCCGATACTGCACCAACGCCAGGTGAGTGAGCTCCAGCAGCTCCTCAATGCGAATCCCTGTGTGCCGCAACGTTTCCACCATCGCCCAGGCCCAGAACGCCTCGTCTTCAGCATGGGTGAGATTCACCAGGGTGCCGGTGTCGAGCTCTTCAGCGAGCACCACCGACACCCCCTCCATCCGGGAGGAGCGCTTGATGATCGGGTTGTACTGGGATCGTCGCCGGAAGCGGACTCCTTCGTGCTCGAACTCTGTCCCGATTGGGGCCTCGCTGGCCTTTTTCAGGAGCACGGCCATGCTTTCGCGGTGGTGTTCAGCAGCGTCGATCAGTCGGGGCAGATGAGGTAGCCGGTCCCGGATCCTCTGATGCATCACCGCTTGAGTGGCCTTCTTCTGTTTGATCATCCCGTCGGTTTCACCACGAGCGATCGGAGATGGCGACGCGAACGGAGCCCAGGAGGCGTCTTCCAACGCCCATGCCTGGACGTCGCTGTAGAACGCCTGCACCGAGATCAAGATGCTGTGGTACTCCTTGCGAGGCGTGGTGCTGCCATCTGGCCTGGTCACGACCCGCAGTCGTTCTTTCCAGGCTGTGGCGACCTCTGCAGGGAGGTGCAGCGAGTCGATCCCAGGGTGGTGTCGTTCGATGTCACCCCAGAAGGTCTTGGCGAGTTTCCTGACGAGCTGCCGGAACGAGCCGTAGTCGAGACCAGGACGGCGCTCGTTGAGGTAGCGAACGAGTAGGTCCCGGATCGGCGTGCAGCGCAGGCCGTAGGAATCGACCAGCTCTGCGGTCGGTCGCTGCCCACGTCGCAGCACCTCCCGCAACGAACCGGTCACTGACAACACGCCTGCGCCTCGAAGCAGTTCCCATGCAGCAGCCACCCCGTGTGCGGTCTTCCCGTAAAGCTGGACCTGGGCTGCACGAAGCTCGAAGAAGTCCCGATCAGTGAGGTCTCTGACGGACTTCCCTGTATGGAGGGTGAGCTTGACGATGATCTTTTTGGCCTCGTGGTGCTGGTAGAGCGTCAAGCCAAGCTCCGACCCGAGCTCATCCAGACGTGCGAACAGAGCGGGATCGAGAACCATCTGCGCCTGATCGAACAGGCTGCACGCCATGAACCGGCTGAAGAACGCATAGCTGGGTCTGATGGCCCGGGCCAACAGCAGGAACCGCAATCCACCAACCATGCCCTCGCGCCAGGTAGAGCGTCCCTCAGCGAGGTTGTCGATCCAGATGAACGTGTCCCCGTCGGCGGCCTCCCAACGGTCCTGCCATCCCTCGCCGTCGTGCTTGGCCAGCCATTCCAGAATCCGCCTTGCCCCGTCAAGGTAGCGAGGGCCCTTCTTGTTGGGCTTGGACTCTGGCCACCCTGGAATGCTTGGCAGCCGTTTGAGAATCGAGGATCTTGAGTCCTTGTCCAGCGCGCCGACAGGGTGTTCGCAAGGGACCTCGTGATGAAAAAACAACGGCTGGTGTGCTCTGTTGGACTGCCGTGTCCCGCTGGGTTCGCGGGTGGTAGTGGTCACAGCATGCCTCCGAAAAGGACGGACAGATCAGCAGCGTCGTAGCCGGTCGCGACCGGTGGAGAGGGCTGGGCAGCACGCTGTTCGCGCTCGGCCAAGTGCTGAGCGACACGCCGGATGACCTGGTCCTGATCTTCGACCAGGTAGGTTTCAGCGGTCGTGGACAGGTGGGTGTGGCCGAGGATCGCCTGGATGTCGCGCAACGACAGGGTGTCGTCTCGGTGCATGCGGATCGCCGCGGTGTGGCGGGCGTCGTGCATGGTGTAGTTCGTCCCGAGCAGGACGTTGGCCCGGCGCAGCACCGCCCGTAGGGCCTCGTAGTTCATCGGCTGCCGTTGCAGCCCGTCGCCGCGGTTCCGACGTCGCAAGGTCCACCACAACGGGTCGTTGGGCTCCAGAGGTGTGCCGAGGTCGGCGAGGTAGAGCCGGAGCCAGACGAACGCATCCGGGCTGGCCGGAAGCCACTGCTCAGCCCCGGTCCCCTTGCGGTAGACCCGGACCTTCTGCTCGCCCCAGTCGACATCGACGGGGCGCATGCCGAGCAGTTCTGCGGCGCGGGCGCCGTTGGACACCGACAACTCCAGCACCGCCCGATCTCGGTTCGACCGCAGGCCGCCGAACAGCTTCTTCCAGTGCTCGTCCGGGATCGCTCGTGGCTGCTGCTTGGGCAGCTTCGGGTTGTAGCGGATCCGGCCTTCCGGACGGAACGGCTCCAGCGGATTATGGTGCGCGTTCGCCCGCCGGCCTGCTCGGTCCAGGGCGACGGGATTGACCAGCGGTCCCTCTCCTCGGTCAATCCAGTAGTCGTAGAAGCTGCGCAGCACTGCGTTGGAATGCCGCACGGTCCTGGCTTCGTAGGCGTCGCCGGGGTTCTTCTTGCGGGTCACCGGATTGATCTGCCCGGCAGTGGCCGCCGACTGCGTACGAGGATGGCGGCGGGGTTTTCGCGTCTGCCGCAGCCAGAGCACGTAGTCACGGACTTCGACCGAGGCCGCCTTGTCCCAGTCCACCTCCACCGCATGCAGCCATCGCCACCAGCGCAGCAGGTCATAGCCGTAGCTGCGCAGGCTCGACGGTGCATGCCCACGCGCCACGAAGTCCCGGAAGTACCAGCGGATCGGGTCTAGGGGCGCCCCGTCGTCGTCGACGACTTGCCATGGCACCGCCTCGTCCACCCGGATCACTCTGCCCCATTGGGGCAGGACGATCCGGGCGACATCCCGTTCGACTTCATCGAACAAGGTCACGCGAACTCCCTTCAGAAAGATCGCGTGACTTCTACCGATCAACGACCAGCTCCCACACTGATCACCCCGGCGTGTCGTCCCGTAGTCCGGTCAACATGTCTGAGTTTGCGGTTGCCGGTGCGGGCGGGGTGTTCGCCGCGGATGCTGCTGCCGGATCGGTGGGTGACCGGTGCGATGCCGGCGTAGGCGGCCAGGTGCGCCGAGCTGGCGAAAACCGAAGCGTCACCGATTTCCAGCAGGATGCGGGCTGCGGTCCTGACCCCGATGCCGGGCATGGAGACCTCCGATCTTGTTAAGGGTCAAGCTGCGGCCTTCTCGCCGGAGGTTGCTGGGTGGCCGAATGCTTTGATCGGGTCGTAGGTTTGGCCGGTCTGCAAGCAGTGGTAGAGCTGGCCGAGCATTCGGTTGAACAGGTGGCGTAGGGCGGCAGCGTGGCGGTCTCCGTTGGCTCGCCGGCGGTCGTAGTGATCCTTGGCTGGACCTGGTCGGGGGATGTTGGCGAAGGCCCAGAGAAAGCCGATGGAGTTGAGCCGGTCGTTTTTGACTAGGCGGCGTGTGATCGAGATGCTGCGGCCGGATGCTCTGGTCACGGGGGCGGATCCCGCGTATGCCTTGAGGGCGCGGGCATCGGTGAAACGGGCGCGGTCGTCACCGATCTCGGCGAGCAGCCGGGCGCCGCTGAGATCACCCAAGCCGGGGAAACTGGTGATGATCTCGTAGTCGGGGTGCAGTTGGAACGCCTCGACCGCGGCCTGGCCGAGCTGCTCGGCGTTGTCGCACTCGGCCGTCAGGGTGGTCAGCAGCGCGGTGGCCTGCCGTCCCATCGCTTCCTCGACCAGCGGCAGTTGCCGGATCTGTGGTTTGCGCAGCGCCTGTTGAATTTCGACGGCCAATGCGTCGATCCCGCGTTGACGGCCGGCTCTGCGCGGCGCGGCGACGATGCGGGTCTTGGACAGCTTCGCTCCGGCGGCTGGGGTCGGGGCGATCGCTAGGATTTCCCGGGCTTCAGGGCTGGCAAGGTTGGTGGCACCGCCGCGGGCAAAAGCGGCGAGGAATCCGGGGTAGTACTCCCGAAGTACTTACCGGAGTTCCTGTGTGGCCTTGGTGCGGCGCCAGATCGCGTCTTGGGCCGCTCGGGCGAGCACGGCAATGGCGCGGGCGAGCTCGGTGTCGGCGGGCAGCGCGCGGTGAGCATGTGCATCAGTGCGCAGGATGTTGGCCAGCGTCATCGCGTCGATGTGATCGGACTTCTTCCGGGACACCGAGTGACGCTCGCGGTAACGGGCCACGGCCATCGGGTTGATCGCGTAAATCGCCCGGCCCGTCTCCCGCAGAGCTGCGACCAGCAATCCGCGAGGCGTCTCGATTGCAACCGGGATCGGATCCTCGGGGTTATCGCCGGCTTCGGCCAGGAGTGCGAGTAGCTCAGTGAACCCTTCGGCGGACTCGCCGATGCGGCGCTTGGCTACCAGTGCTCCATCGGTGTCGACCAGGGCGACGTCGTGATGGTCCTCAGCCCAGTCGATCCCGCAGAATACGTTCAACTTGCCTGCCTTCCGTCAGCGTTGTTCAGGCTGGTCATAGCCCTGGCGAGAACGCGCGGCGCCCTAATAACGAGGCTCTGTGGCCTTCCCTCCGATTGAGCCGTTCGCGATCCCAGCGATCCGGGCGGTTCCGGTCTTCTCGTCAGAGCTCGCAAGGCTCCCGGTTAGCGAGGGATCCACCGCACGGACGGGCTCGAACCACGAGCAACATCGTTGATCAGGCAGGTGATGGTGGTCCGACCGCCCCTGACGGTGCCCATCTCGATGAAGGACTCGAACGTCCGTGGTCAGGACAAGGCGTGCCGCCAGGAGCGGAAGGAACCACCGTCACCCAACGTGTTCTGCCGTCAGCGCTGTCTTAGTGAGAGGGCTCGCAGCCCTAGGTATCGTCAGGCGTCAGCAGAACACGAGCTGGGGTGAACGACCCGAGCGGACCGCAGTGCCGTTCTCATGAGAGGCCTCAGCGGTCGTGTTGGTTCGAGGCTTCCTGAAGTCCCGCCTCGGGCCGTTCGGGTGTTATTAGGTCAGGACCTCGGCAAGAGGGTGCGCATCAAGTATCCCCTCGGCCTCGGCGGCGAGTGCTTTCCGTTGTTCCAGCACGGTTTTCAGGCTCTCGGCCAGTCGCGGCAGCACCATGTCGGCTGCAGCGGCGCCGGGAACCACGACGGTCTGCTCGGCCAGGGCCGCTTGCAGGTCGTCAACGAGTCGCTGGCCCATGCGGGGCGCGTTTTTGGTCGCGATCGAGATCAGTTTGCGGCGGCTGGTGTTGGCCAGGCCGATCGGGCCGCCGCAGCGGGCCAGGAGTTCCAGCACCGCGGAGTGGGTGACGCGAGGTCCCAGGGCGCGTTCGAGGGCCGGGTGGATGCCGGTGAGCAGGCCGCGGATGCGGTTGCTGATCCGGGTGGCCTCAGCGGCCAGGTCGTCATCGAACCCGATCAGCACGCCGAGTTCGGCCAGCGCATCGTCACCGACGTCGACCTGCCGCAGGGTGTGGGGCAAGGTGCGGGCGGCATCAGCGATCACGAAGGCATCGCGGGCGTCGGTTTTGGCGTTGCCCGGGTAGAGATCGGCGATGCGACGCATGGCCAGGCCGGGCAGGTAGGCGACCTGGTGCCCGCAGGCCCGGGCGAGGGCGACCGGCAACGCGCCGATCGTGGCCGGTTGATCGACCACGACCAGCAGTGGTCCGTGGGCGGCGAGCTTGTCGAACAGTGCTCGCAGTTTCGGTTCGCTGTTGGGCAACGGCCCGTCGTGCAGGCGTTTCCCGGCGGGGTCCAGGCCCACGGCATGGTGCTCGCCCTTGCCGACATCCAGGCCGAGGAACACGCCGTATGTGCTGGTCATCGACCATGTCCTTCGTGTCGAGGTTGCTGGTCACCAGTCAGGCACCGACGGCCGGCAGCCACGTTACGACGAGACCTACCCCGCGGGCGGCCATGTCTCTATTAGCGGTCCACCGATGCCACCAGGCCCGGTGACCCCCCCGGATCATCCGTTCGACTGGGGGACAAAGTCATGCCAGGCCTGGCGACCAGGGCTCTTGATCAGAGCCACGAAAAAGACCTCCGATCTTGCTAACCGTCAAGCAGCGGCCGGTTTGGCGGGTGTTGTGCGCGGCGGGAGGAAGGCTTTGGCCTCGTCGTAGGTCTCGCCCGTTTGCAGGCAGTGGTAAAGCTGGCCGAGCATCCGGTTGAACAGGTGACGCAAGGCCGTGGAGTGACGGTCACCGTGGTCTCGTCGTCGCCGGTAGTGGGCTTTGGCGGGTTCGCAGTGCGTGGAGGCGATGAACGCCCACAGCCAGCCGACGGCGGCCAACCGGTCGTTCTTGATCCGCCGGTAGGTGATGGAGATCGACCGACCAGAAGCCCTGGTCACGGGCGCGGACCCGGCGTATGCCTTGAGCGCGCGAGCATCGGCGAAGCGGGACCGGTCATCGCCGATCTCGGCCAGCAGACGTGCTCCAGTGGAGTCCGCGAGCCCGGGAAAGCTGGTGATGATCCCGTAATCGGGGTGCTGACGGAACGCCTCAGCAGCGGCCTCGCCGAGTTCGTCAGCACCGATGCAGGCGGCGTTCAACGTGACCAGCAGGGCGAGGACCTGGCGGCCGAAGGCTTCCTCCACCAGCGACGGTTGGTGGAGCTGCTGCTTGCGAAGTTGCTCTTTGATCTCGGCGGCGGTCTGGTCGATGTTGCGGCTGCGGCCGGCGCGGCGCAGCGCGGCGGCGATGCGAGCCTTCGACAGCTTCGCCGCGGCTGCAGGAGTCGGCACGATCGCCAGGATTTCGCGGGCTTCAGGGGTGGCGAGGTTCGTCGCCGACTTGCCGGCGAAGGCATCCAGGAAAGTCGGGTAGTACTCCCTCAGCACCGAACGCAGCTCGTTGCTTGCCTTGGTGCGGCGCCAGATCGCGTCCTGCTGGGCTCTCGCGAGCACGGCGATGGCCTGCGCCAGGTCGCTGTCAGCCGGGACCCGGCGGTGCATGTGGGCATCGACCCGCAGGATGTTCGCCAAGGTCATGGCGTCGGCGTGGTCGGACTTGGTTCGGGCAACCGAGTAGCGCTCCCGGTAGCGGGCTACCGCCATCGGGTTGATCGCGAAAACGGGACGACCGGTGGCGCGCAGCGCGGCGACCAGCAGGCCGCGTGGTGTCTCGATCGCGACCGGTATCGGGTTTTCGTCAGTGTCACCAAGTTCGGCGAGTAGCTCTGTCAGTTCGGCGAAGCCATCGACATCCTCGTTGATGCGTTTCTTGGCTTTGAGCGCGCCTTCGGCGTCGACCACGGCCAGGTCGTGATGGCCTTCCGCCCAGTCGATCCCGCAGAACAGTTTCAACCCGATACCTCCAGTCGGCCGTATCCCTACTGGTCAGAGACCCAGCGAGAACGCGCAGCGCCCTAATGACGAGGCTCGATGGCCTTCCCTCCGATGAGCTGTTCGCGATCCCAGCGACCCGCACGGCGACCAGTCTTCGCGTCAGAGCTCGAAGGCTCCCGAAAAACAAGGCATCCACCGTGCGGGCGGGCTCGAACCACGTACACCAACCTGGTCTCGCAAGATCGCGGTGGTGGCCCGACACGCCGTGCCTGCCGGTCTTGCAGGAGGGCTCGAAGCCCCCGAGGTGCTCAGGCATGACATCAACGCACCAGGCCACCGCCGCACGGCACCACATCGTCGACCGGTCTGGCGTGAGGACTCAGAGTCCCGAAACGGGCCAGGCGTCCGCGCGATGCCGAGCTGGGAACGACTCACTGGGACCGAGCTGCCGCTCTTTTTCGAGACCTCGAACGGGTCAGGTAACAGGGAGGCTTCACCCAACCTCAGCGGGCCGTTCGGAAGTCATTAGGTAACGGGGGGCAGGTCGGGCGCAGCTGCGCGAGCGGCGCCCGCCCGTTCGTCAGTAGGTCGGATCCCGCTTCATCAGGCCCATCGCGGTCAGTACGCGGGAAACGCCGATGAGCACGGCCCCGAAGACGATCTCGGGAGTCGTAAACCCCGACGGCAGGCTCAGGACGGTCCGCCGCGCTGCCGCGTGATCGCTGTGCGGACCGAACAACCGGTAGACGGTGGGTACTTGCGAGCCGCACCACAACCGGAAGGCCAACCGAGGATCCCGGAGGAGGGCCCGGCGCCACGGCGAGCACCCCAGCACCTCCGCGAAATCGATCATGTAGTTGTTGTAGTGCACCAGCGTCCGCACCCCGGGGTTACCGAAGAAGACCTCGTCCTCGTAGGCCGTTTGCCGCGCGGTGAGCGCTTTGAGCCGCGCGGGCGTCGGCAGCTTCTTCTTGCCGCTGCACAGCAGGGCGAAGTAGCGGCTCTGCATTTCGGAGCACGCCGGAACCCCACCAGCGGCGGGCCGGGCCCAGCCAATGAAGACGATGCCGGTGCCCAGATCCGGGTGGATCATGTGCTTGTACATCGTGCGCACGTCGTCGACGCGCACGTCCTTGAGGATGTCGAAGTCCTCGACGTAGCCCGTGTTCAGGACGATCGTGTCGATCTGCTCCAGCTGACCGTCCTTGAACAGCACGTGGTCCGCGCCGATCCGCTCGATGCCCGCCGAGTTGACCGTCAGCGTGCCGTCGACGACGCGGTGCAGAAACGATTCGTTCTTGGTCAGGAAGTGGTTGAAGAAGTGCCTGTTCTTCGAGTTCCAGTCGGCCACCGCCTTGCCCGCGGCCGACTTGCCGTGCTTGCGGCCCAGCTTTGCCTGCACCCGTTGGACGGCGCTGGCGGCCCGCAGGGGCACCGAGTTCAGCATGTATGTCGTATAGGTGTCGTTGGTGTGCCCGCGGCCTCCCGGGTACCGGGCGACGACCGGTTGGTGGCGGCGCACCGACAACGTGCAACTCTGCGCGACCCGGGCGACTTCGTTCGCGACGTCCGATCCGGTCTCCCCGATCCCCACGCAGAGCACCCGCAGACCGCGGAACCGCTCGGGGTTCCGGTAGTAGGCCGAGTGCACGATCTCTCCGGCGAAGTCGTCCTGCCCCGGCAGCTCGAGGTAGTTCGGGACCCGGTGGGTGCCGGTGGAGACGACCACCGCGTCGAAGCGGTGCACGGCCCTGGCCGCGGGATCGTCCACCGGTGCGACCTCGACGGCGTAGCCGCCGCGCTCGTCCTTCGCCACGCTCAACACGTCCATCCGGTAGCGGATGGTGGGGCCGATGCCGAACTCCGCCGCGAAATCCCGGAGGTACTGCCGGTATTCGCTTGCAGTCCAGTACCGCCGCTCCTGGTGCTCCGGCGGCGGGAAGCTGGAGAAGGCCATCATGTAGTTGGAGATGGTGAGCAACGTCGAATCGTAGTGCCCGGGTTCGTCCGGGCCGGCTCCCGAGCGGAACACCCCACCGAGATCGGCGCTGCGTTCGAAGCAGGTCACTGAATGATCTTCGGCCAGCAGTTCTTTCGCCGCAACCAGGCCGGACGGGCCTGCACCGATGACGCAGACATTTTTTCTCATCGTTACCTCGGGACTTCGGGAGTGCGATCTCGGACGTGGTTTCGTTCCGCCGTGACGGGACCCGCTCCTGTGTGGACGCCACGGGCAGGGGGCGCGTCAGGTGCGTTCGAAGTGCACCGGCAGGCTTTCGTAGCCGGTGAGGAAGGTCGAGTAGATGGGTCGGGGCGCGCCGCGCAGCTCCATCCGCCCGACCCCGGCGACCAGGGCGTTCAGCAGCGCCCGCAGTTCGGCTCGGCCGAGGAAGGCGCCCAGGCAGTAGTGCGGGCCGCGGCCGAACGCGAGGTGCTTGTTGGGGGAGCGGGCCAGGGTGAACCGGCGCGGTTCGTGGAACACCGACTCGTCGTTGTTGGCCGAGACGTTCCACAACGTGACGATGTCGCCGCTGCGCACCTCGTGCCCGCACAGGTCGAGATCCCGGACAGCGGTGCGAGCCAAGTGGATCCCCGGTGTCGCCCAGCGGAGGGCTTCCTCCACCGCCGACTCGAAGGAGACCGCACCGTCCTGCAGCGCGCGCCACTGGGCCGGGTGCTCGATCAGCGCCAGCACCGCGCAGATCGCCGATATCCGGGACGTTTCGTCGCCGCCGAGGATGAGGCTGTAGCAGTTGACCGCGAGTTCTTCGACGGTGAGCTGACGACCTTCGACCGTCGCGGTCGCGAGCATGCTGATGACGTCGCTGCCGGGGTTCGCCCGCCGTTCCTCGGCCAGTTCCACGAAGTAGAGGATGATCTCGTTGCGTGCGCTGAGCGCATCGAGCTCGCTGCCGTCGGCGTGGTCCGACGAGAGCGCCATCTTGTTCCACCGCAACAGCTCTCCGCGGTCCGCGTCCGGGATGGACAGCAGATCGCAGATCGTGCTCATCGGGATCTGCTCGGCTACCTCGGCGGCGAAGTCGAACGAGTCCAGCCCGACGACGGAGGAGATCAGCTCGGTGGTGCGCCGCTCGACCTTCTCGACGACCTCGCCGAGAACGCGAGGGGTGAAGGCGCTCCACAGGAGAGCGCGCAGGTTCCGGTGCCGCTCGCCATCGGTGACCGCCAGCATGCTCCCGCCCGCGGAGTCGTCGCCGCGCAGGACGACGTCGAGGACATTGCCGCGGGCGGAGCTCAGGGCTTCGTGGTGGTAGAGCGACTGGATGTCGCAATACCGCGACACCACCCAGAAACCGGGATACCGGTCGGTGGGCTCGTGCCAGAAGACGGGGTGTTCCGCGCGCACTGCCCGCCAGAACTCGTGGATGTCGTTCTCGACGAAGGTGGCCGGATCGGTGAGGTCCAGGGAACGAACACCGAGAGCGGACTGACTCATCGGCCGATCGTGACAGCTGCCCGTCGACCGCGGCCGAACTCTTGCCGGTTCCTTTCCGCTGGTGTCCCTACTCGGTGAACTGGCTGAGGCCGGTCTGGTAGGCGATCGCGACCAGCTGTGCTCGGTCGCGCGCACCCAGCTTCCCCATCGTGCGGCTGACGTGCGTGCGCGCGGTCGCCGGGCTGAGGAACAACGCGGCACCGATCTCGTCGTTGCTCATGCCCTGCCCGACCAGGGTGAGCACTTCGCGTTCGCGGACGGTCAGCACTGCGAGCCGGTCCTCGCCGGACTTGGCGGCCCGGCGCTGCGTGGTGAAGTGGTCGATGAGGCGGCGGGTGATCCGCGGCGCGAGCAGCGCGTCGCCGGCCGCGATCACCCGGATGGCGTGCAGGAGTTCGGCCGGGCCCGCGTCCTTGAGCAGGAAACCGCTGGCTCCCGCCTGCAGAGCTTCGAAGACGTTCTCGTCGGTGTCGTAGGTGGTGAGGATGAGGATCTTGACCTGCTCCAGCCCGTCGGTCTCGGCGATCTGGCGGGTGGCGAGGATCCCGTCCAGCCCCGGCATGCGGATGTCCATGAGGACCACGTCGGGGCGGGTGGCGCGGGACAGCTCAACCGCCTCCGCGCCGTTGGTGGCCTCACCGACCACCGCGATGTCGTCCTCCAGGTCGAGCAGGACTTTGAACCCGGACCGGACCAGTCGTTCGTCGTCGGCGAGCAGCACCTCGATCTGCGGCGTCGAGTTCACGAGCGCGCCCCGACCGAGGCGAGCGGCAGCAGGGCCGTGACCTCGAAACCGCCACCGGGGCGCGACTTCGCGTCGAAATCGCCGCCGAGCAGCCGGCAGCGCTCACGCATCCCGACGATCCCGCGGCCGGTCGACGCTCCGCGGGCTGGGGCGGGTGCGGTGTCGCGGCGCCCCTCGTCGACCACCCGGATCCGCAGGGCGTCGATGCTGGGTTCGAGCGCCACCGTCACCCGCGTCGGGCCGACGTGGCGGATCACGTTGGTGATCGATTCCTGCACGATGCGGTACGCGACGCTGCCGACCGCGCTCGGCAGCGGCGTGACCGGCGAGGCCTGTTCGACGGCGATGTCGAGCCCGGCCTCGCGGGCCTTGCCGGTGAGCTCGTGGATCTGGTCGAGGCCGGGAGAGGGTTCGCGGTCGTCGCCTTCGCGCAGCACGCCGAGGATGGTGCGCATCTCGCGCAGCGCTCGCGAACTGGTCTGCTCGATGGTGCGCAGCGCTTCGCGGGCCTGTTCCGGTCGTTTGTCGAGCACGTGCGCGGTGACCCCGGACTGCACGTTGATGATGGCGATGGCGTGCGCCACGGTGTCGTGGACTTCGCGGGCGATGCGCAGCCGTTCGGCATCGACGCGGGCCCTGGCCTCCTCCTCGCGGGAGCGTTCCGCAAGTTCCGCCCGTTCCTGCGCGTCGGCCGCGATCACCCGGCGGGACCGGACGGACTCGCCGAGCGTCATGCTGATCACCGCCCCGCCGATCCGGACGAACACCCAGCCGATGGCCACGCTCGGCTCGACGTCCGCCCCGGCGACCAGCCAGCCGACGGAGAGCACGGTGGTCCCGGCAGCGGCGATCAGCAGTGACCGGCGCCCGTCGCCGTAGGTGGCAAGCGTGTACATGGCGACAAACAGGCCGAGACAGGCCAACCCTTCGGGGAAGCCGAGGGAGAAGTAGATCAGGCTCACCAGACCGGTGATCGCGAACACCAACACCGGGTACCGGCGGCGGGCAATGACGACCAGGCCGCTCACGATCAGCAGGGCGAGGCCCGCGTATCCGAGGTCCGAGATCGGCCTGGCGGCGGGCTGGGGTGCGCCGTAGTCCGCGACGCTCAGGATCTGGATCATCGTGACCAGCAGCGCTAGCAGGACGTCCACGAGCCAGGCCGGGAGACGCGAGAACCAAGCAGCCGGCTGTCGCGCGATCTCCCGCAGGTTCATACCGAGATCGTAGGGCATCGGCGGGGCTTTCCACCGCCGTTCGGGAGCGCGAACGGCTACGACGATCAACGTAATCGAGCGCACGGCGCATACGCGCATTCACGTAGTCGCCGCCACTCGTCGCCGGACGCGGTGCACGCCGGGTCGGCGCGACGATCAACGGCATGAGAAAAGTCTTCACCGGTTTGGCGGCCCTTCTGCTGCTCGCCGTCCTCGTGCAGTTCTACCTGGCGGCTAGCGGCGCGTTCGACAGTGCGCCCACCGAAGAGGCCTTCCAGCCGCATCGCGTGCTGGGCAATGCGATTCTCGTCCTCGCGGTCATCGTCGTGATCGGCGCCGTCGCTGCGCGGATGCCGGGACGGCTCATTGGGATGGCGGGTCTGGTCGCCGGGTTGGTGCTCCTCCAGTCGGTGATCCGGGAAGTGGCCAAATCCTTCGGCGAGGGATCGAGCGCGGGCCACTTCATCTTCGGACTGCACGCGCTCAACGGGCTGGCCATCATTGGTGTGATCGGGATGATCGTGCGACAGTCGCAGCGGATTTCGTGGCAACCGGCCGAATCGAAGCAACTGGTGCCATGACGACGACCGCCTGGATCGTCCTGGACCACGCCATCGCGCTGTTGAGCGTCATCGCGTGGTTCGCAGCGGGTATCACCACGGCGCAGCGGCGCGCCAGGACAGCCTTCGTTCTCCTGGGTGCGGGACTGCTGGTGACGGTGACCCGGGTGGCTTCGGTGGCGGTGCTGGCCGGTCGCGGGTGGTGGTTCGTGCAGGAGAAGGTGTTGCTCGGGCTCCCGATGCTCGCGGTGGCGGCGTTGGCCGCCGCGGTGATCGCCGGGCCCCGGCTGTGCGCGCAAGCCGCAGGTGCTCGGGAAATCGCTGGTACCGCAAGCGTCACCGCGCTGTTCACCGCGGCTTTCGCCGCGCTGGCGGGATTTGTGGTGACCTTCCTTGCCGGATACCCGCTGACCCTGGCGACCGCGCTGATCACGATCGCGCTCGTGGTCGCCGGCGCGTTGCTGACCGTCCGAGTGGTGGCGACACCGACCTCGGTCGAACAACCGGCTCGGCCGGAGGTTTCGCGCCGCCGCTTCCTCGGCGTCGCCGGTGGCGTGGTCGTGGTCGGTGCGACCGGTGCCGGCGCCGGATTGTCGGTGCGGCCGGGAGAAGCGGTGACCGACGGGGGCGGGCCAGGTCCGGCTTCGCGCGCGGCCGTGTCGGTGACGGACCTGCGGGGCCCCGACGCGCCTACGCCGGGCGGGGTTCGGCGCGAACACGTGCTGACCGCGCGGAAAGCCGCTGTCCGCCTGGAATCCGGACGCGACTTCGATGCGTGGACCTTCGACGGCACGCTGCCCGGCCCGCCGATCACGGCGATCCGCGGCGATCTCATCGAGGTGAAACTGGTCAACCACGACATCGACGGCGGGGTGACCCTGCACTGGCACGGCTACGACGTGCCGTGCGGGGAGGACGGTGTGGACGGCGTCACCCAGGACGTCGTGCCCCCCGGCGGCGAGTTCGTCTACCGGTTTCGCGCCGACCAGGTCGGAACCTACTGGTACCACACGCATTACGCGTCGCACCTGGGCGTGCGCCGGGGGCTCTACGGCGCCCTCGTCGTGAAACCCCAGGAGGACACCAAACAGTTGGATCTCACCCTGCCCGTGCACACCTTCGACGGCACCGCCACGATCACCGGCGCCGAACACATCGCACCAGCGGGCACCGAAGTCCGGCTGCGGCTGATCAACACCGACTCCGATCCGCACCGGTTCGCGCTGGCGGGCACGCCGTTCCGGGTGGTCGCCGTCGACGGTCGCGACCTCGAGCAGCCTGGCGAGCTCAGCCAGACCAGACTGCGCCTGCCCGCAGCCGGGCGCTACGACCTGGTGTTCACCATGCCGAGCACCCCTGTGGCGCTGGTGCTCGACGACCGCGTCGACGCGGTGTGGTTGCGGCCCCAGGCCGGTGCGCCCGACGGTGATCGGGCCGCGCAGGACGTCGCCGGATGGCCCGAACTCGACCTGCTGACCTACGGAAAGCCGGTCCCCGTCGCGTTGCGCACCGCCGCTGCCGACCGGCACTTCACCCTGGTCCTCGACCGCGGCGTGGCGATGGTCGACGGCTCACCGGCGTACGCGCAAACCGTCAACGGCCGCGGCCACCCGTCGATCCCCGACCAGCTCGTCGTCGAAGGCGACGTCGTCCGGTTCACCGTGGTCAACCGGAGCCTGGAAACCCACCCCTGGCACCTGCACGGTCATCCGGTGCTGGTGCTGTCCCGGGACGGGCAACCGGCATCGGGCAGTCCGCTGTGGGTCGACACCTTCGACGTCCAGCCCGGTGAGGTGTGGGAGGTCGTGTTCCGGGCGTCGAACCCGGGCATCTGGATGAACCACTGCCACAACCTGCCGCACGCCCACCAGGGGATGATGCTGCGACTGCGCTACGACGGCGTCACCACCCCGTTCGGCGGTATGCACGCGGTCGGGGAGAGCCACCATGGCTGACGCGTACCACGGAACGTCACTGCTGCGCGATCGTCGGGTAGCGGTCGATGAGCGCGTCGCTCGCCCTCGGGCCGCACGCGAAAACGTGATCGGCGGTGTCGATGGGTCGGCCGGTCCGGCGGTCGACCACGACCGGATCGACCGCCGCACCGGTGTTCACGTCGACCAGGACGAGACTGCGCTCCTCCTGGGCCAGGCGGTGGTTCCCGTACGCCGCCATCACCAGGACGAGCGGGCGCAGTGCCCGGCCGAGATCGGTGGGCCGGTACTCGCGGTCCCCGGAATCGGCGGTGCGGTCCGCGGTTTCCAGCAGGCCCCTCGCCACCAGGTCGGCGATCCGCTCCCGCAGCACGTCGGCGGGCAGCGCCAGGTTCAGGCGGATCGACCCGAACCGGGTGTGGCCCTCGAAGACCTCATGCAGGATCTCCAAAGTCCACCAGTGGCCGACGATTCCGACCGTGCGCGCCAGCGGGCAATCGGGAACTCGCGCCCCGGGTCCGGCCGACTGCCCGCGGGCCTCGGTATTCACCTGTTCGCCGGGCACCGTCAGCTCCACCGCGTCGGTGGGGGAGCTTGTTCTCGCCCGCCCGCGTCATCGGTCAGCGACCAGTACCGCCGCATCCCGTACAGCAGCGGGTTCGACGACCGGATCGCCGGTGCCCGCACCTGGAGCACCTCCCCGAAGACCACGACGTGGTCCCCGACGGGCAACGTCCCGCTGACCCGGCAGTCGGCGATCGCGCGGGCGGCCTCGACCAGGTGCGGCACCCCGGAGTTCGGTTCCCGGATCCATTCGACCTGCTCGAACCGGTCCGGTGCCCCGGAGGCGAACAGCTCCGCCGCCGGTTCGGCCCGGTCGTGCAGCAGGTTGACGGCGAACGCCGACACCTGGAGCAGCGCCGCCAAGGTCGGACTGCCCGTGCGTAAGCACACCAGCAGCGTCGGCGGTTGCAGCGCGACGCTGCACATCGACGAGCAGGTCATCCCCCACGGTCGGCCGTGGGGTTCCGCGGTCGTCACGATGGCGACCCCGGCAGGATGCGCTGCCATCAGGGAGCGGAACTGCGCCTTGTCGACCGGGGCCCGTGCCACCGCGCCGGTCAGGGGATCGGGCATGGCCGGCCACCTCCTAGCCGCGCGGCATCGGCGATCACGAGCGCATCCCATGCAGGTGCGCCACGTAGTCGTAGTGGCTGGGCAGCCGTTCGACCAGCGACTTGGCCTGGTCGCGGATGAGGCGCAGCTCCTTGGTCGCGGCGATGTCATCCATCAGCGCCAGGCCGGGCAGCGAGCGGGTCTCGAGACCACCGAGGCCCAGAAGCATCGCGGCGTAGGAGTAAGGCTCAAACCCGTGGTAGTAGGGGAAGACGGTGTCCGGGTCGGGCAGTTTCGCCTGCCACTGCTCGATCCGCGCGGCCAGTGCGTCGGGCAGCTCGCGGGTCTTGGCATCCCACCAGTACTGGTTGTCGTTGCGCTTGGCGGCGTAGTAGTGCAGCGCGAGGAACTCCCGCACCCCGTCCATGACATTGGCGACCTGCCGGTTGTAGGACTTGCGCAATCGGTCGTCGTCCGGGCCGCCGGGGAAGTGCTTGACCAGCTGCTCGACCGCGTTCTGGATGAAGAAGATGCCCGTCGACTCCAGCGGCTCGACGAACCCGCTGGACAGGCCGATCGCCACGCAGTTGTTCACCCAGGAGTTCTCGCTGCGGCCGATCCGCATCCGGATGTGGTTGGCGGACACGTCGTCCGCGGCGGGGCCCACGTACGCGCGCAGCGTGCGTTCGGCCTCCTCCGGGATGCAGTAATCGCTGGCGTAGACGTAGCCGGTGCCGATCCGGCCGAACAGCGGGATCGTCCAGATCCAGCCCGCGGCCTGCGCGCTCGCCCTGGTGTACGGGCCGAACCCGTGCTGGGCGGCGTCCACCGGAACCCGCAGCGCGACCGCCCGGTCGTTGGGCAGGGTGTCCTGGTAGGACACGAAGGGCACGTCGAGGCGTTGGTTGATCAGCAACCCACGGAATCCCGTGCAGTCGATGAAAAGATCGCCGGCCAGGTCGCCGTTCTCGGCGGTGCGCACGTGCTTGATGTCACCGCGGTCGTCCACAGTGGTCTCAACGACGTCGTCGAGCACATGCCGGACACCGCGATCGGTGCCGTATCGGGTGAGCAGCCTGGCCAGCAGCGCCGCGTCGAACTGGTACGCGTAGGGGAACTGGGTGGTCTGCTCGGCCATCGTGGACCGGACCGCCCGGTCCGACCCGTCCTCGACGAGATCGCGCTCCATCAAGGTGCCCTCGAAGAACCTCGGCGAACGCTCGGCCTCGCAGAGCGCGGCGATCACCGAGCAGTCCTGGTCGAAGTCCGCGCTGGGCCGCTTGTGCAGCCACCAGTCGGTGAGGGACACGCCCTCCACGATCCGCGGCCGTTCGAAGGGGTGGTAGAAGTGGTGCCCCTCGGCCCGCCAGTTGTCGAAGCGGATCGCCAACTTGTAGGTGGCGTGGCACTCCGCCATCCAGTCGGTCTCCTCGAGCCCGAGGTAGGCGAAGAAGTGGCGGATCGTGCTGAAGGACGCCTCGCCGACGCCGATCGTCGGCACGTTCTTGGACTCGACGAGTGTTACCGAGAGCCGCTCGCCGAAAGCCGCTTTCAAGTAGGACGCGGTCATCCAGCCCGCGGTCCCGCCCCCGACGATGACAACGCTCCTTGCCATGATCTCACTCCTCCTCGGACTGACCCGACTTCTGGGAAGAACTCGTGCACTGCCGCTTTCGGCTCACCGGGCCGAATCGCGCTGGTTTCAGCTGCATTCGTCGACGAACTCCAGAAGCCGGCGCACGCCGGTCTCGACCCACGCCGGGTCCACGCAGAACGCGACGCGGACCAGGTGCTGTGCCCAGGGCGCGTAGTCGTGGGAGCGGATGTGGCCCCGGTCGTCGACGTCGGGACGCAGGGCGAACCCGTTGCCCGGCACCACCGCGACGCCTTTGGCTTCGAGCAGCCGGGTCGCGAACGTTTCGGCGTCCAGCCCGGTCCGGCCCACGTCGAGCATCGCGTACCACCCGCCGGCTGGGAGCTCCGAGAGCAGACCGGCCTCGATCAGCGGCGGCAGCAGCGAATCCCTGTTGTGCTGCACCATCTTCCGGTTGTTCGCCGCGGTGCCGGACCGGCTGTGCAGCGCGGCGATGCCCGCGTGCTGCGCCGGGGTCGAGGTGCCGATGATGTTGGCCTCCTGGACGACCTTCATGACGTCGGCGGCCCGGTCGTTGGCCAGCGCGACGTAGCCCAGCCGGTAGCCGGTCATCGCGAAGCTCTTGGAGAAGCTGAAAGCGCTGTGCACGATGCGCTCGGAGACCGGGACGTCCCGTTCGAGCGCGGCGACCGAGATGTGGTCGTCGTCGTAGAGGAAGTGCTCGTAGGCCTCGTCGCTGATGACGTGCCAGCCCCGGCTACGGGCCAGTTCCAGCAGAGCGCTGATCTCGTCGCGGTCCAGGACCACGCCGGTCGGGTTGGCCGGGGAGTTGATCATCAGCGCCCGGGTGCGCGGTGTCGCCGCGGCAGCGATCATCTCGGGATCGGGGCGGAAGCCCGTTCCGAGTGGGTACAGCACCGGCCGGAAGCCCGCGAGCACGCTCTGCTGCAGGTGGACCGGCCAGTGCAGTTCTGGCAGCAGGATTTCGGCACCGGGCTCGGCGAGCGACTGGAGCAGGGCGGCCAGGCCCTCGCACGACCCCGGCGAGATCAACAACCGGGAGACCTCGCTGTCCACCCCGTTGTCGGCGCGGAGCTTGTCCACCGCCGCCGCGCGCAGCTCGGGCATGCCCTCCACACCGGTGTACTTGGTCTCGCCGCGCCGCACGGCATCGATGAACGCCTCGGCCACCTCGTCGGGCGGGTTGAAGTACGGGTCACCGACGTGCAGCTTCACCACGTCGACGCCGTCGGCTTCCTCCTTGTCCTCCGCTGCCCGGAAGATGCGGTGCAGACACGACGAAGGAATGGTTCCGGCGGCGGACAGGATGTCTGGGCTCACGCTCGTACCACCTTTGCTCTGTGGGGGTGTTCTTCGGACGGGCGAGGTCTGTCAGGCCGTGCGGCCACCGTCGACGGGGATCAGCGCACCCGTGATCCAGCTCGAGGTGTCCGGGTCGAGCAGCGTGCACACCCACCGGCCGACTTCCGCAGCGGCGCCGAACCGGCCCATCGGGGTCGACGCGACCAGGTCGGTGCGCAGCTGATCGGTACCGGCTTCGTCCAGGCCGGTCTCGCGCCACATCGGGGTGTCCACCGGACCGGGCAGGATGGCGTTCACCCGCACGTCCGGCGCGAGCTCCCTCGCCAGGGAACGGGTCAGGCTGTTGAGCGCTGCCTTGGTCGCGCCGTAGAAGGAGCGCCCCGGCATGGACAGCGCACCGCCGACCGACGAGACGTTGACCACGCTGCCGCGGTTGGCCCGCAGCTGCGGCAGCGCGCACCGGATCAGCTCGGCTGGCGCGCGGACGTTGACCGCGAACATCGCGTCGAACTCCGCGGGGTCGATCGCATCGAGGTCGCCGAAGCGGGCCAACCCGGCGTTGTTGACCACCGCGTCGAGCCCGCCGAAAGTCTCGGTCGCGGCCGCGACGATCCGCTCGGAGGCACCGGGTGCGCAGACGTCCTGCCGCACCACGGCAACGGCCTGCCCGTACCGCTGCACCAGCTCCCGCAGCGGTTCCTCCCGGCGTCCGACGATCGTCACGTCGGCACCCGCGTCCAACAGGCATTCGGCGATGCCGCGGCCGATGCCGGTGGCCGCACCGGTGACCACGACCGACTTCCCGGAAACATTCATCGCAGAACTCCGCCTTTCCCGAGCGCCGCGACGACGTCGGTGATCAGCTCGGTCGGATCCAAGAGGAGGTCGAAATGCCCACCGGGCAGCGCCCGCAAGAGGAACGAGCCGGTGCCGACCCCGGACCAAGCGCCGAGCTGCGCACCGGCCACCAGCGGATCCTCGGTGTTGTAGTAGCAGTGGACCTGGCAGTCCAGCGGTTCGAGCTGCGGCGCCGGCTGGTAGGTCTCGTGGAGCGCGATGTCCGACCGGAGGACGGGCAGCAGCAGATCCCGGAGCTCGGCGTCGTCGGCGACGCTCGGTTCGAGCCCGCCGAGGTCCCGCAGGGCGGCCCACAGGTCGTCGTCGGTGGCCAGGTGCGTGGTCCCGCCACCGGCCTGCCACGGCGCCGGAGCGCCCGAAACGACCAGGCAGTGCGGGGGGTTCCCGCTGCTCTGCAACTCCCGCGCGGTCTCGTAGGCGACCAGCGCGCCCAGGCTGTGGCCGAACAGCACGCAGCGCGCAGGATCGAGCTGCGACAGTTCCGCATCGGCGTGCGACGCCATCTCGGCGACGCTGCTCGCGGGTGGTTCGGCGATCCGGTCGGCGTGCCCTGGGTACTGCACGGCAAGCAGCTGGAAGTCCTCGGGCACCGCCGACGACCAGCCGTGGTACGTCGCCGCCGTACCACCGGAATGCGGGAAGCAGACGAGCCGAACGGCCGGGCACTCCACGCTGTTGAGGGCCCGCACCCAACCTCGGTCACGTGTTCGTACGCGATTCACGTCCAGAGCGTCACCAACACCCCCGGCCCGCCCGCGGCAATCTGTCAAAGCTCTGTCGGGTCCGCTGCGGGCTGCCGCGTTCGTGGCCGAATCTGAGGGCGCCGCAACGCCTCTGGAGGACACATGCTGGACGGGTTCGTACCCTGGCCACCTGACTTCGCCGATCGTTACCGCCGTGCCGGCTACTGGAACGGCACCTCGCTGCGGCAGCTGCTCGCCGAGAGCACCGTTCGCCACCCGGACAAGATCGCCGCGGTGGACGCGACCCGGCGGGTGAGCTACGCGCAGCTGGTGGAGGAGGCCGACCGGATCGCGTCCGGTCTGCTCGACCTCGGCATCGGTCGTCGGGACCGAGTGGTCGTGCACCTGCCCAACGCGATCGAGTTCCTGTCCACCACCTTCGCGCTGATGAGCATCGGCGCGATCCCGGTGCTGGCCCTGCCCGGTCATCGCCGCGACGAGATCAGCCACCTGGTGCGCTCCTCGGACGCCGTGGCCTACGTCGGCCCGGATCGGCTCCAGGGCTTCGACTACCGTGAGCTGGCCCGCAAGGTCGGCCAGGACGCGCCAGGTCTGCGGCACGTCGTCATCGCTGGTGAGGCCGAGGAGTTCACGCCGCTGTCCGAGCTCGCCGAGTCCGACGTGCGGGACCTGCCGCCGGTCGACGCGTCCGAGGTGGCGCTGCTGCTGCTGTCGGGCGGAACCACCGGTGCGCCGAAGCTGATACCCCGGACGCACGACGACTACGCCTACAACATCTTCGCGTGCGCCCGCGCCGCCGAATTCGATGACAGCGGCGTCTACCTCGCCGCGAATCCCGTACCGCACAACGCCGCGCTCGGCTGCCCCGGAGCGTTGGGCGCGCTGCTGGTCGGCGGAAAGGCCGTGCTGGCCGCCAATGCCAGCCCGGACCACGTATTCCCGCTGATCGAGCAGGAGGGGGTCACGCTCACGACGCTGGTGCCCGCGTTGGCCCTACTCTGGGCGGATACCGCGCAGAGCAGCCCCGTCGACATGTCCGGCGTGGTCGTGCAGGTGGGCAGTTCGAAGTTCGGTCCCGCGGCGGCCGAGCGGGTTACCGCGAGCCTGGGCTGCCGAATCATGAACGTGTACGGCATCGGGGAGGGGCTGATCACCCACACCCGCCTCGACGATCCGCCGGAGGTCGTCTTCGGCACCGAGGGCACCCCGCTGTGCCCAGACGACGAGATCCGGATCGTTGACGCCGACACCCGGGACGTTGCCCCGGGCGAAACCGGTGAACTGCTCACCCGCGGCCCCTACACGATCCGGGGCTACTTCGCCGCACCGGAGCACAACCGCCGATCGTTCACCGCCGACGGATTTTACCGCACCGGCGATTTGGCCAGGCTGACTGACGACGGGAACCTCGTCATCGAGGGCCGGTTGAAGGACATCATCCACCACCTGGGCGAGAAGGTCTCGGCCGAGGAGGTGCAGGGCCACGTGCTGACCCACCCGCTGGTCCGGGACGCCGCGGTGGTCGGCATCCCGGACGACGATCTCGACGAACGCATCTGCGTGTTCGTCGTGCTCGGCAGCGCCGCGGCGGAGCCGATCTCGCTGCGCACCATCAAGGAGCACATCCGCGATCGCGGGCTGGCGTCCTACAAGCTGCCGGACGAGCTGTTCGTCGTGCCGGACCTGCCCCGCACACCGGTAGGCAAGATCGACAAGAGCGCGCTGCGCGAGGGCCGGTTCCAGCTCCAGCACAGCTGACCGGGCGGATTGCCCGGAAACGCCGGTGAGTTCGGGGATGACCCGGGGATGTCAATTCTGGAGCAGTCGAGATCTGCACGGTGCCCACCGGCCTGCGCGCCGGGCCGTCGGCCACTGGCTCGGACCGGCCGCTGCGGAGTCGATCGCGCGCAAGGGAGCTGAGAAGTGTCATTGGAGAGCATCGATCGTGTCGCCGCGGATGAGGTGGCGGAACGCAACGCCCTGCGCCGAGCGGTCTCCGATCTGCTGGGCATCGAGTTGACCGCGGCCGACGACGACAGCAACCTCTTCGAACTCGGCCTGCAGTCGCTCGAGCTGATGCGGCTGGCGACCCGTCTCAAGCGGGCCGGGGCCGAGGTCAAGTTCGAGCAGTTGTCCGAAGATCCGCGGCTGGCGGCGTGGTTCGAGCTGCTCACCCCCGGTGCCACGCCTCGACCGCAGCCGCGGAGATCCGAGGTCGAGCCCGACGACCAAGCGGATCGGCCGTTCCCGCTCACTGCGGTGCAGCAGGCCTACCTGATCGGGCGCGCCGACGATCAGCCGCTCGGCGGCGTCAGCTGCCACGCCTACCTCGAATTCGATGCGGCGCAAGTGGAAACGCGTCGTCTCGAGCGGGCGGTGCGGGCCCTGGTCGAACGCCATCCGATGCTGCGCGTGCGGTTCGCCGACGACGCGACCCAGCACGTGCTGCCGGAATCCCCGTGGCCGGGCGTGACCGTCCACGACTTCCGCGATCGTGCCGTCGAGCAGGCCGAAGCCGAGGCGCAGGCACTGCGCGACCGGCTGTCGCACCGGCGTCTGGACGTCGACCGGGGCGAGGTAATCGACGTCCAGCTGACCAGGCTTCCCGACGGGGTGGACCGGCTCCACTTCAACGTCGACCTGCTGGCCTCGGACCTGGCCAGCATCCGCGTGCTGCTCGCGGATCTGGCCGCCCTGTACGACGATCCCGGCGCGCTCGAAGCGATCACCTGCACGTTCGACCGGTATCTCGCCGACCAGGAGGACGGTCGCCGCGCGGAGCGCGACCGGGCGCGCGCCTACTGGCAGGAACGGTTGCCGTCGCTGCCCGGGGGACCGAAGCTGCCGTTGGCGGTCGATCCCGAAGCGGTGGTCGCACCGAAGTTCGTCCGCCGTTCCTGCGCGCTCGGAGCCGACGAGTGGCTCGTCCTGGAGGGCCAGGCCGGTGCAGCCGGTCTGACTCCCTCGGTGGTGCTGGCCACCGCGTTCGCCATGGTCCTGGGCCGGTGGAGCGGGGATGACCACTTCCTGCTCAACCTGCCGCTGTTCGACCGCGACCTCGACGCGCACCCCGAGATCGACCGGGTCGTCGCGGACTTCACGGGGTTGGTGCTGACCGAGGTCGAGCTGTCCGGCGGCAGCTTCGCCGAATGCGCCCGCATCTTGCAGAAGCAGATGCACGAGGACATCGGCAACGCGGCCTATTCCGGTGTCGAGGTGCTGCGCGACTTCGTCCGCACCGATCTGGACGCGCCCCGCACCGCGCCGGTGGTCTTCGCCTGCGACCTGTCCGCACCGCTGGTTCCGGACGAGTTCGCGGCGCGCTTCGGCGAGGCGACGTGGATGCTCTCCCAGACCCCGCAGATCTGGCTCGACCACCAGGTCTACCGCGACCGCGACGGCGGTGTGGTGCTGGTCTGGGACGCCGTCGAGGAGCTGTTCCCGGACGGTGTGCTGGACGCGATGATGTCGGCCTACGAGACGTTGGTGCACCGCCTGCTGAGCTCCGACTGGGACACCGCGCTGCTGGAGGTCCCGCTGCCCGTCGCGCAGCGGCAGCGGCGCGAGGTGGTCAACTCGACCACACGCGATATCACCGAAAACCTCCTGCACACAGCGTTTTTCGAGCAGTCCGGCGATCGGTCTGGTCAGCCCGCCCTGTTGTGGGGCAAGAGCGGGGTGATGGCTCACGACGAGCTGGCCCGGTGCTCCCTGGCCATAGCCGGTGCACTGGCGCAGCGCGGTATCGGCCGCGGCTCGTACGTCGCGGTGATCGCCCCGAAGGGCGCGCAGCAGATCGCCGCCGTGCTCGGCGTCCTCGCCGCTGGTGCTGCGTACGTGCCGATCGGCGTGGATCAACCATTCGAGCGCCGCGCTCGCATCCTCGAGCTCAGCGGTGCCGGAGTGGTTCTCGACGGCAGCGGGCAGCTGGACCTGGGCGAGGCCGGCGCGGAGGTGCTACCGATCGAGGAGGCGATGCTCGCGCAACCGCTGAGCGCGCCGGTGCCCGCCGATCCGGACGACATTGCCTACGTGATCTTCACCTCGGGCTCCACGGGCCTGCCCAAGGGGGTCGAGCTCAGCCATCGCGCCGCGGTCAACACGGTCGAGGACATCAACGAGCAGTTCGGAATCGGCACAGGTGACCGGATTCTGGCGGTGTCCGCGCTGGATTTCGACCTCTCGGTGTGGGACGTGTTCGGGTTCCTCGCGGTGGGCGGCGCGGTCGTCCTGGTGCCGGAGTCCGGGCGGCGCGACGCCACCGAGTGGCTGGCGCTGTGCCGACGGCACTCGGTGACTGTCTGGAACACCGTCCCCGCCCTGCTCGACATGCTGCTGACCACCGCGGATGAGCCGCTTCCCAGCACCATGCGCCTGGCCCTGCTCTCCGGCGACTGGGTGGGGCTCGACCTGCCCGACCGGTTGGCCCGCGCGTCGAGCGGCCGGTGCCGGTTGCTCGCCCTCGGCGGCGCCACCGAGGCCGCGATCTGGTCGAACTCCTACGAGGTCACCGGGGTACCGGCCAGCTGGCGCTCGATCCCGTACGGAAAACCGCTGCGGAACCAGAAGTTCCGGGTGGTTGACGGCCGCGGCCGGGATTGTCCCGACTGGGTGCCGGGCGAGCTCTGGATCGGCGGTGCCGGGGTCGCCCTCGGCTATCGCGGTGATCCGGAACTGACCGCGACCCGCTTCCCACAGCAGGACGGCGAGCGCTGGTACCGCACCGGTGATCTCGGCCGCTACTGGCCGGATGGGAACCTCGAGTTTCTGGGGCGCCTTGACCACCAGGTGAAGATCAACGGCTTCCGGGTCGAGCTGGGGGAGATCGAAGCCTGCCTGCAGGCGCATCCCGCCGTGGCGCAGGCGGTGGCCGTTGCGCTCACCGAAGGACGCCGGGAACTGGTCACCGCCGTCGTCGAACGCTCGCCGGCGTCCGACCACGACCAGGATGGTCCGGACACCACCGGGAACGAATTCCTGCCGCCCACAACCGGTGTCGCGGCGGAATCCGATCCGCACCTGCTCGAGCACCAACTGGTGGAGGTGCTGCTGGCTGACGTCGTCGCGCCGTTGATCGGTCCGGATGCCGCGTCTACTTGCGCGCAACAGCGCCCAGTGGCCGACGTCTGGCTCGAGTACCTCGCGCAGCGCGACGTCCTGCGCCGTGCTGGTGCGGTGTACCAGCACGGCCCCAGGTGGGGCGAAGTCACGGATCCGGCCCGGATCGGACGGGGCCGCGAGTCCACCCGCTGGACCTGCCTGGAGCCGGTCGCCACCGCGCTGGAATGGGCCGGACCGCTCCTCACGGCCATCATGTCCGGCGACGCCGACGCCACCGCGCTGCTGGACGATCCGGTGCTGGCTCCGGAGGCGCTCAACGATCTGATGCCGGGAACGGCGGAGTGCCTCAAGACCGTCGCGCATGACTTGAGGGCGCGTACCAGCGCGCCGTCGGCCGTCGCGGAGTGGGATGTGGTCGGCGGCCGCGGCGCTGCACGGCTGCTCGCCAAACTCCCCGCGGAGACAGTCGAATACACGCTGCTAGGCACTTCGAAATCGGCGCTGGCCAACGCCGAGGCACAGCTGCGGGAGCTCGGACACCGCACGCATGCCGCAGTGCAGGGCGCTGCCGTGATAGCCGGGCAGCACGTCCACGCATTCGATGCCGTCGTGGCCAACAACGTCCTGCACCGGATGCCGGACCCGGAGCTGGCGGCGGTGACCACGGCCTTGCTCCTGGCCCCGGGTGGACGTCTCTACCTGCTCGAACGCGCCTACCTGACGCCGCTCGCGCTGGTGACCGCACTACCGCTGGAGGCCCGAGCGGGCCGGTTCAGCGACGGCCGGTCGCATTCGCCGTGGTTGTACGACTCCGAGCGCTGGGTGCGGGCCTGCGTCCGGGCGGGATTGCAGAACGTTGAGGTGGTGCGCACCGAAGACACCGGCGAGGTCCTGATCACCGCGGATCGACCCGAGACCGCGCCCGGGGTCGATACCGAGCAGTTGGGCCGATGGGCGGCGGACCGGCTGCCCGAGCACATGGTCCCGGACCGGCTCGCCGTGCTCCCCGTGCTGCCGTTGAGCGCCAACGGGAAGGTCGACCGGCGGCAGGTGCGGGCGGTTCTCGACGAGTCCGCCGACCGGCCGCGCGAGGTGGGCGATCCGCCGCAGGGCCCTACCGAGGTGTTCGTCGCCGAACGGTGGGCGAAGCTGCTCGGGCTCGATTCGGTGGGCCGGGACGAGAACTTCTTCCGGCTCGGCGGGGACAGCCTGCTCGCGACGCGGTTCGTCGCTGAGGTGCGTGCGGTGCTGGGCGTCGAACTGCCCATGCGCGAGGTCATGCGCACCCCGACCGTCGCCGGGTTGAGCGTGCTGATCGAGCAGCTCGATGCCGCCGGTGGCGGGCGGGCGGCCGACAGGGACAACGGCGACGAGTTCGAAGAAGGTGCGGTGTGAACGCCAACGAGCTGCTCGACGAATTCCGGAGCGCCGGGATCCAGCTGTGGCGCGACGGACATCAGCTGCGGTTCCGTGCGCCCCGCGGTGCGATGACCGACCAGCGCCTGGCGGAGCTGCGCCGCAGCAAGGCCGAGCTGCTGGAGGCCGTGGCCGACGCAGCGCACGAACCGGTGTGGCAATCCCGGCCGGTGGAGCGCGAAGAGCCCTTCCCACTGACCGACATCCAGTCGGCGTACCTGTTCGGGCGCAACCCGGCCTTCGACTACGGCGGCGTCTCCTGTCACATTTACCAGGAGTTCGAGTACCCGCCAGGACTGGATCCGGAGCGACTGCAACAGGCGTGGGACGGCCTCGTGCAACGCCACGACACCTTGCGGACGGTGATCTCCGAGGACGGCACCCAGCGCGTCCTGCCCGAGTTGCCGGACACCGGCATCACGGTCGCCGACCTCCGCGGAGCATCCCGCGACGCCGTCGAAGCGGCGATCGCCGGAGTGCGCGACGAGCTCTCCCACAAAGTGCACCCCGCGGGCGAGCGCCCCATGTACGAGCTGCGCCTGACTTCGGCCACCGAGCGCTGCGTGCTGCACGTGTCGGTGGACTTCATGGCGCTGGACTGGCTCAGCATGCAGCAGGCGCTGTCCGAACTGGATCGTCGTTACCAGCAGCCGGACTGCGAACTTCCCGAGGTGGAGGCGACTTTCCGGGACTACGTCCTCGCCGAGCGCCGGCTGCGGGACACCGAACAGCACGCGCGCGACCGGGCCTACTGGTGGAACCGCATCGACGAGCTCCCCGGTGCACCGGCGCTTCCGCTGCGCGACGACCACGATCCGGCAACGACGCCGCCGCGCTTCGGCCGCTGGACGACGACGCTGGACGACCGCGTGTGGCAGGCGTTGAAAGCGCGTGCCGTCGAGTCCGGCGTGACGCCCGCCAATGCGGTGCTGGCCGCGTACGCGGAGACGATCGGCCGCTGGAGCAGCACCGAACGTTTCTGCCTCGGGCTGCCCGTGCTCAACCGGATGCCGCTGCACCCGCACGTGAACCGGCTGCTCGGCGATTTCACCTCGCTAAGCCTGCTGGCCGTCGAGATCGAAGGCCAGACGAGCTTCGCGGAACGGGCCCGCGCCCTGGGCGAGAGGGTTTTCGACGACCTCGATCATCGGCTGTGCAGCGGAGTGGAGGTCCTGCGCGAACTCACCCGGCGCCGCGGGCGGGAGGCCGCGGTCCTGCCGGTGGTGTTCACCGGCAGCATCGGGGTCGGTGGCATCGAGGCATCGGCTGCCGGCCGGAACACGCGGCCGGTGCACGGAATCAGCCAGACACCGCAGGTGTGGATCGATTGCCAGGTGGGCGACCAGTTCGGCGGTCTGGACGTGTACTGGGACGTGCGGGAGGGCGTTTTCCCAGACGGCCTGGTGGACGACATGTTTGCTGCGTTCGAAGGGCTCCTGCACCGGCTGGCCGAGCATGACGAGACGTGGACGGCGGTGGATCCGCAGCCGTTGCCGGACCAGCAGCGCGCCCGCCGGACCGCGGTGAACACCACGATGGCACCGGCGCCGGATTGCCTGCTGCACGAACCTCTCGTGGCCTACACGCGCAAATTCCCGGACCAGGTCGCGGTGCTCGACGCCGCCGGGTCGCTGACCTACGGGCAGTGGTTGGGCCGCGCTGCGGGAGTCGCCGAGCGGTTGCGGGCCGCGGGCTGCCGCCCCGGCGACTTCGTCGGCGTCCTGATCGACAAGTGCCGGGACCAGGCGGTCGGGGTGCTCGGCGTGCTGCTCGCGGGCGGCGTGTACGTCCCCGTCGACCCCGGCCAGCCCGCGGTCCGCCGCGATCGGATCCTCACCGGCAGCGGTGCCGGTTTCGCGGTCGTCGTCAAGGCGACCGGCGAGCTGCCGCCCGGCGTCCAGGTGGTGGAAGTGGCCGACGTGGAACCGATCCCGGTGGCCGAGGTCCCCGACGGTCCCCGGGTGCCACCCGGTGAACTCGCCTACGTCATGCACACCTCGGGGTCGACCGGCGTGCCCAAGGGCGTGATGATCAGCCACCGCGCTGCCGCGAACACGGTGCACGACATCAACCAGCGCTTCGGCGTCGGCGACGGGGACCGGGTCCTGGGGCTGGCGGCGCTGAGCTTCGACCTGTCCGTGTACGACCTGTTCGGCCCGCCCGCCGTCGGTGCCACCCTGGTGCTGCCGGACCCCGCGCGCCGCGGCGATCCTTCGCACTGGGCCGCGACGGTGGCCGAGCACGGTGTGACGCTGTGGAACTCGGTTCCCGCCCAGCTGCAGATGTTGCTGCACTACCTGGACGCCGAACCCGCCGACCTCGCCACGCTGCGAGTGGCGCTGCTATCGGGTGACTGGATCCCGCTGTCGCTGCCCGGCCACGCCGAACGGCACCTGCCCGGCACCGAACTGGTCAGCCTTGGCGGGGCGACGGAGGCGGCGATCTGGTCGATCTACCACCGCATCGAGACCGTCGAACCGCACTGGCGCAGCATCCCGTACGGAACCCCGCTGGTGAACCAGCGCTTCCACGTGCTCGACAGCGCGCTGCGCGCGCGGCCCGACCTGGTCGCCGGCGAACTGCACATCGCGGGCATCGGCCTGGCGACCGGCTACCTCAACGATCCGGAGCGGACCGCGGAGCGCTTCGTCCAGCACCCGGTGACGGGGGAACGGCTCTACCGCACCGGTGATCTCGGCCGCTACCTGCCGACCGGCGAGATCGAGTTCCTCGGCCGCGCGGACCAGCAGGTCAAGATCCGCGGCCACCGGATCGAACTCGGCGAGGTCGAAGCGGTGCTCGGCGACCACTCGGCGGTGAGCACCAGCGTGGTGCTGGCAGTGGGCGGCGACGTGTTCGAGCGGGCCTTGATCGCCTTCGTCATTCCGCGGCAGCCGACCGGATCCGCCGACACCGCGGAGCTCGTCGGGTGGGTGGCCGAACGGCTGCCTGCGCACATGGTTCCCGCCCAGGTGCGGATCGTCGAGGCGTTGCCGCTGACATCGAACGGGAAGGTCGACCGCAAACGGCTGCTCGAGTCGGCGCCGGTGCCGGGTTCGCGGCCTGACGAGCGCTCCGAGCCGCCGTGGCCCGGGAGCGAGCAGCAGGTCGCGCAGCTGTGGACGGAGGTCCTCGGTGGCGAGCTGCCGAGCCGCGACCGGGGATTCTTCGACGCGGGTGGCAATTCGCTGCTGGCGGCGCAGTTCGTCGGGCAGGTGCGCGAACGTGTTCCCGAGGCCGCGCAGGTCCCCTTCGACGTGCTGTTGCGCGCCCTGCTGGACACGCCCATGGTCGCCGGTCTTGCGCAGTGGTTGAAGACCAGCGCCGCTACGGAGCAGACCCCGGTGCGCACTGCGGTGGCCCGGAAGTCGGCGCTGATCCCGCTCGGCGGAACAGGGCGCGGGCCGGTCCGGCTGCTCGTGCACGACGGCACGGGAACCCTGGTGCCGCACCAGGCGTTGATCCCCGAACTCGCGGCAACCGCACCGCTGTTGGGGCTGGCCGCACCCGACGTCGACGTCGCCACCTCGGACCTCATCGAGGAACTCGCAGTCGGCTACGCGCGCGAGGTGCAAGCCGCCGGACACGACGACGTCGAGATCATCGGCTACTGCCTCGGCGGCCCGATCGCGCTGGAACTGGCCCGCGCCCTCGACGAGGCGAACGCGACTGTGCGACGGCTGATCCTGGTGTCCAGCCACCGCATTCCGCAGCTGCTGCAGGACGAATTCGTGGTGGACCACGCCTTCGCACAGCGGTTCGTCGAGGCGGTCGCGAACTACGAGCCGGAACCGTACGCCGGAGACATCACCTTCCTCCGCCCGGCCGAGCCCGCGCACCTCATTCCCGACGCGCCGGACGACACGACCAGCTTCTGGCGCACGGTGTGCCTGGGTGACTTGACGATCGAGGAGGTGCCAGGCGACCACTTCAGCTGCCTGCGGCCACCGCACGTGACGCTGCTGGCGGAGGCGATCGCGACGTCGTCGGTGGAACGCCGATGACCGGCACGACGTCAGGCCCGATGCGAATCGTCGTGTGCGGCACGCGTTTCGGCCAGGTGTACCTCTCCGCCCTCGCTCGTTCGCCCGAGCGTTTCCAACTCGTCGGCATCCTGGCGCGGGGCAGCCCCCGGTCTGTTGTGCTCGCAGAGGAGTACGGCGTTCCGCTGTACACCGCGGTTGAGGAACTACCCCGTGACGTCGACGCGGCCTGCGTGGTGGTGTCGACCGCAGTCGGCGGCGGGCGGGGTGCGGAGCTGGCCCAAGAGCTGCTGGAGCGCGGAATCCACGTGCTGCAAGAACATCCGGTGCATCCGAGCGAGCTGGCGGACTGCCTGAAGGTGGCGCGCCGGGCCGGGGTCCAGTACCTGGTGAACACCTTCTACCCGCACCTGGAACCGGTCCGGCGGTTCATCTTGGCCGCTCGTCGGCTGGTCCTGGTGCGCACCCCGGTGTTCGTCGACGCCATGTGCGCGGTGCAGGTCTCGTTCGACCTGCTCGACGTCCTGGCCGAGATCTTCGACGGGCTGCGGCCGTGGTCGGCGGCGCCGATCGGCGACCGCGCCGGGCGACCACTGACCAGTGTGGACGGTCAGGTTGCGGGTGTGCCGCTGACGCTGCGAATGGAGAACCGGATGCAGGCCGGAGACGACAGCATGAGCCTGTTGTTGCACCGGATCACCGTCGGCACCGACGCGGGCAACCTGATGCTGGTCAACACCCACGGGCCGGTGATCTGGAGCCCGGTGCTGCGTATGCCATCGGATTCGGCGGGGCAGTTCCTCCCGAGCCGATCGGACGCAGCGGACGACCTCGGCGTCACCGGCGAACACGTGGGTCCAGTCGAGACGCCCACTTGGGCGACCGCGATGCACGACGTGTGGGGGGACGGGGTGCTGGCCGCTCTGGACCAGCTGCGCGAGCGCGCCGCTGCGGACCTGGACCCGCTGCGTGGAGGCCAGCGGCACTTGGCCGTGGCCCGCGCGTGGCAGGAGTTGACCGAGGCCCTGGGCTATCCCGAGGTGGCCACCCCGGATCCGGGCGCTCCGCTGACCGCCGCCGACCTGTAGGTCGACCAACTGCGGAATCGAGGGCCGGCGACTGCCCGCCAGGTGGTAGCCCGCCGAGCTCGTTCGCGGTACGGTAATAATCGTACGCGTATTAAAAATTACTGGGGAGGGTGATGAACGCGATCGACTCCGCTGCGGCGGTGGAGCGGCCCGCGCCACCAGCGGATGCGAATCCCGTTGCGAACCAGGGCATCGGGCGGCTGCTGCGCCCGTACGCCTGGAGTTTCGCGGCCGTGGTCGTCTTTCAGGTCATCGGTGCGCTCGCGGGGCTGGCGCCTCTGCTGGCGGTTGTCGAACTGGGGCGCACGTTGTTGTCGCCCGGCCCGGTCGACCGGGATCACGTCTGGCTCGTGGTGATCGCGGGTGCGGTCGGCCTCTTCGTCCGGCTGCTGTTCACGGCCGCATCGGCGGGAACCGGGCACCTCGTCGACGGCAAGGTGCAACTGGCGCTGCGCAGGCAACTGGCCGCGCGGCTGGGGCGTGTGCCGATCGGGTGGTTCTCCCGGCGCCGGACCGGCGAGCTGGCGAAGGTGGTGGGGGAGGACGTGAGCGCCGTGCACCCGTTCATCGCCCACACCCCCGGTGAGCTCGTCTCGGCCTTCGTGGTGCCGCTGGCATCGCTGATCTACCTGTTCACCGTCGACTGGCGTCTCACCCTGATCACGCTGATCCCGGTGGTGCTGGCGGTGGCGCTGGTCCCGCTGATGATGACGTCCACCCGGCAGCGCGAGCAGGAGGAGTTCGACGCGGCCATGGGCCGGATCTCGAGCTCCGTCGTGGAGTTTGTGCAGGGCATCTCGGTGGTGAAGGCGTTCGGCGGATCCGGCCGCGCGCACCGCAAGTTCCGCACGGCCGCGGACGATTTCGTCGGCACCTTCTACCGGTGGGTGCGCGGGATCTCCGGGATCGCTGCGGGGATGCAGCTGGTGCTGTCACCGCCCTTCGTCCTGGTGGTCGTGCTCAGCGGCGGTGCCGCGCTGATCACGACCGGTGGCATGGCCCCGGTCGACCTGCTGCCGTTCCTGCTGCTCGGACTGGGCCTGACCGCTCCGGTAGCGGCCCTCGGCCACGGCTTCGACGAGATGCAGGCGGCTGGGCGCGCGGTCGGCCGGATCCGGGAGGTGCTCGAGGTCGAGTCGCTGCCAGAGCCCGCACACCCGGTCGCACCGCAGGGCCACCGAGTGGAGCTGTGCGACGTGCGGTTCGGTTACGAAGCCGAGCACGAGGTGCTGCGCGGGATCGACCTGGTGCTCGAACCGGGAACGGTCACCGCGATCGTCGGGCCGTCGGGGAGCGGGAAGTCCACATTGGTCCAACTGCTGCCCCGGTTCTTCGACCCGACCAGCGGTTCGGTGCACCTCGGCGGCGTCGACCTGCGCGAGCTGGGCGGCCGGGAGCTCTACCGGACGGTCTCCTTCGTCTTCCAGGACGTTCGGCTGCTGCGCGCGTCGGTCGCGGACAACATTGCGCTGGCGGTGCCGCACGCCGACCGCGAGGACGTGGTTCGCGTCGCCCGGTTGGCGAACATCCACGACCGGATTCTCGAGCTCCCGCGCGGGTACGAGTCGGTGATCGGTGAAGACGCCGGGCTGTCGGGCGGTGAGGCGCAGCGGATCTCGGTCGCACGCGCGCTGCTGGCCAACGCGCCCGTCCTGGTGCTCGACGAGGCGACCGCCTTCGCCGACCCGCAGACCGAACAGGCGGTGCGCCAGGCCCTGACGACGCTGGAGGGCGATCGCACGATCCTGGTTATCGCCCACCGCCTGGAAACGGTCGCCGACGCCGACACCGTCGTGATGCTGGAGGACGGGCTGATCGCGGAACGGGGCAGTCCCGCCGAACTGCTGGCGCAGAGCGGGAAGTTCGCCGCGTTCTGGCGATCCCACCAATCGGCGCTCGCCGATGAGGCCGAAACCGACGGTGCTGCACTGCGAGGAGACCAGCTCCGATGATTCGAATGCTGTTGCGCGTGCTGGGCATCGAGTACGCCCGGCCGATGCGCCGCACCGTTGCGCTGATGACGATCACCGCGATTGCCGAGGGCCTGTCATACGCACTGCTGGTTCCGGTGCTGCGGGCGCTTTTCGGAAGTGCACCTGGAGATGCCTGGCCCTGGCTGATCGCCTTCGGGGCCGCGGTCGTGGTCTACGCGGTGCTGCGCTACACCAGCGACCTGTCCGGTTTCCGGGTCGGAGCTGCACTTCTGCGCGGCATGTACCACCGCCTCGGTGACCACTTGGCCAGACTGCCGATCGGCTGGTACGACGCCAGCCGCGTCGGCGAGGTGTCCGTGCTGGCCAGCAGCGGTGTCCTGCAAGCGATGAGCGTGATCGCGCACCTGCTGGCGCCGTTCATCTCCGCCTGCGTGACTCCGCTGACGATCGTCGTCGTGATGCTCGCCTTCAACTGGCAGCTGGGGCTGGCCGCGTTGATCGCCGTGCCGGTCGTGGCGCTGATCCAGGTCTGGACGGCTCGCTCGACGGCCGCCGACGATGCGGAGCGCGGTGAACGGGACCAGGAGGCGACCGGACGGGTCATCGAGTTCCTCCAGGCACAGCCGGTGCTGCGCGCCGGTGGCCGGACGTCGGAGCGCTTCCGACTGCTCGACGACTCGTTGCGGGAGGTCGAGCGCACGTCCCGCCGCTCCGCGCTATCGGCGCTGCCCGGTGTGCTGGGGCTGACGCTCGCGGTGCAGGTGATGTTCAGCGGGTTGCTGGTGCTGGGCGCCTACCTCGCACTGGGCGGAAACATCGGTGTGGCAGAGGTTCTGACGATCCTGGTGCTTGCGGCGCGCTGCGCGGATCCGCTGCTGTCGCTGTCGGACATCGGTGGCAAGCTGCGCGGTGCACGTGCCGAACTGGCCCGTCTCGACGCGGTGTTGCGCACCGAGCCGCTGCCGACGGCCGCCGAACCGGTCCGGCCGGAGCGCCACGACCTGGAGTTCGAGTCCGTCGCCTTCCAGCACGGCGACCGCGCGGTGATCGAGGACCTGTCGTTGTCCGTGCCGCAGGGCCAGCGGCTCGCCGTCGTCGGACCGTCGGGTGCGGGCAAGAGCACCTTGCTGCAGTTGCTCGCACGCTTCTACGACGTGGACGCGGGCTCGGTGCGCGTGGGAGGTGTGGACGTGCGCGCGATCGACGCCGAGGAGCTGATGTCGCAGATCGCGTTCGTCTTCCAGAACGTCTACCTCTTCGACGGCACCATCGAGGAGAACGTGCGTCTCGGCCGTCCCGACGCCGACGAGGTCGAGGTGCGCGCGGCAGCGACCGCGGCGAGGTTGGACGAGGTGATCGAGCGGCTGCCCGGTGGATGGGACACGAACGTCGGAGAGGGCGGTGCGCTGCTGTCGGGCGGTGAGCGCCAGCGGGTCTCGATCGCCCGAGCACTGCTGAAGGACTCGCCCATCGTGCTCCTGGACGAGGTGACCTCCGCGCTGGACCCGGTGAACGAGGCAGCCGTCCACGAGGGAATCGAGCGTTTGATGGCAGGCCGGACGGTGGTGATGGTGGCGCACCGAATGCGGACCGTCCAGCGTGCCGATCGCATCGTCTTCCTGGACGGCGGCCGGATCGTGGAGGAGGGCAGCCACGACGAGCTGCTGCGCCGCGGTGGCCGATACGCCGATTTCTGGAGCATCTCCATGACCCCGGCAGCGACCGAGTAGATCCGGAAGGTTGGTGGACCCGTTGTTCCAGGGCGCGTTCCGCAGGCTCGCACCACGTCCATACGCCCGAGCTCGGGTGCTGCTGTTCCCGCACGGTGGCGGCAGCGCGAGCTACTACCGGTCGTGGGCCGCGGCGGCACCCTGGGACATCGAGTTCCTCGCCGTCCAGTACCCGGGCCGGGAGGACCGCTATGCCGAACCGGTGCCGGCGGACGTGCAAGGACTGGCCGCCGCGCTGGCGGCCGATCTGCCGCTCGACGGGCCGCCGCTCCCGACGGTCCTCTTCGGACACAGCATGGGCGCCGTCGTCAGCTACGAGACCGCCCGTCAGCTGTCGGCCGCGGGCACACCGCCGGAGGGACTGATCGTGTCCGGGCATCCGGCCCCGGCTGCGACCCGGCCGGGCCAGGTGTACCTCGGCAGCGATGAGGAGCTGGTCGAAGAACTGCGCCGCACCGAGGCGACGCACCGCGACATCCTCGACAACCCCTCGCTCATCCAGGCGTTCCTGCCCATCATTAGGTGCGACTACCGGTTGAGCGAAACGTACCGGCCACAACCCGGTGCGCGGCTGCGCACTCCGGTCGCGGTGCTGCACGGCGACCGGGACCCGGAGGTCCACTCGCGAGAAGCCGAGGGATGGCGCGACGTCACTGACGGCTCCTGCGAGTTCCACACCTTCGAAGGTGGCCACTTCTACCTGGAGGAGCACCGCGACCAGGTCGTGGAGCTCCTCACCGCGCGCGCCCGCGCGGCGTCCCAGGGGGCGGCGATGCCGTGGCCGTCCACGCCGTGATCGCCAACCCGTGGAACACGTTCCTGCAATCGAGACGAGGACAGTGATACCGTGACCGTCAAGTCTGCTGAACCCCGCATCGATCTCCGGATGAGCCCGCGGGATCTCATTAGCATCGGCATCTTCGGCGCGCTCTACATCGTGACGGTGGGGCTGTTCAACCTGCTTGAGTTCATCAACCCGGTGGTGACGCTGGTGTCGATCGCGGCAGGCATCGTCGCGGCGGGCGTGCCGTTCATGCTGTTCCTCACCCGGGTGCGGCACGCCGGCATGGTCACCGTGTTCGCAGTCATCGTGACCGGCTTCATGCTGCTCATCGGGAGCCCGCCGGTCGGTCTCGTCATCGGGGTGCTGGCGGCGTTGGTCGCCGAAGCGCTGCTGTGGTTGGGCCGGTACCGCTCCCGCAAGATGAGCGTGTTCGCCTATGCCGCGTTCAGCATCTGGTTCTCGGGGTTGTTCCTGCCGCTGTTCTACGCGCGCGACGAATTCCTCTCCAGCGCCTACATGAAGGAGATGGGGGCGGACTACATAGCGCAGTTGGACGCCCTGCTGTCCCCGGCCGTGCTGATCGCATTCGATCTGTCCACAGTGGTATTCGGCCTGCTCGGCGGTGCGCTGGGACTCCGGTTGCTGGACAAGCACTTCCGCAAGGCCGGGTTGGTGTGACCGCCACCAGACCGCAACTGGGCCCGACCGCACCGGCCGGGACCGCCCCCGCCGCACCGGACGGGCGCGTCGCACGCCGTTCGCTGGACCCGCGCACCGCGTTGGCGATCCTGCTGGCCGCGAGCATCACGATTATGGCGCCTGGCGGGCTGTGGTTCGTACCGGCGGCGCTGGTCGCCGGTGTGCTGCTGGCGATCTCTGAGCGAGCCTGGCGGCGCGCGTTCGGCATTCCGGTGGCCGCCGGTGCGGCCGCTGCGGTGGCTTACCTGCTACCGCTCGCCGTCGCGTCGCCGGTGCTCGGGGTCGTCGGTGTCACGGCCGGGTTCGCGCTGCGCTTGGTGGCGGTGGGAGGAATCGCCGCACACCTGAGCAGCACCATCACCCCGACCCGGTTCACCGCCGCATTGCGGTTGTCGCGAGTACCGATGGCGTTCACCGTGCCCAGCGCGGTGCTGCTGCGCTTCGTGCCCACCATCGTCGCCGAGGCGCGCGCGGTGCGCGATGCCATGCGGCTGCGCGGGCTCGGTGGCTGGTGGGCGATGCTGCGGCACCCCGTCCGAAGCATCGAGTACTTCACGGTCCCGCTCATGGCGTCGAGTCTGCGGGCGGCAGAAGACCTTTCGGCCTCGGCACTGCTGCGCGGGCTGGGTTCGCAGCCGCGGCCGACGTCGATGCACCCGCTGCGGTTCGGCCCCGCAGACGCGGTGGCCGTGGTCGTGGTGGTGCTGCTGGCGGTGGCGACGTTGCTGTGGAGGTCCTGGCGATGATCCTGCTCAAGGATGTCCGGTGGGCGTACCAGGGTGGTGACGCCGTCGTCCTCGACGGGCTGGACCTGCACATCCGGCGTGGTGAGATGGTGGTGCTGTGCGGGCCGAGCGGATCGGGCAAGAGCTCGGCGCTGCGGCTGATGAACGGCCTCATCCCGCACTTCCACGAAGGGGACCTCGACGGTGAGGTTCGCGTTGGCGGCGAACCGATCATCGACCTCGCACAGGTCGGGCGGGTGACGGGGACGGTGTTGCAGCACCCGCGTCGCCAGTTCTTCACCGACGCCGTCGACTCCGAACTGGCCTTCGCGCTGGAGAACTTCGGCAATTCGCCGCATCAGATCCGCGACCGGGTCAGCAAGGTGATCGCAGACTTCGGGCTGGCCGAGCTCACCGGTCGGTTGCGGGAGCTGTCGGGCGGCCAGCAGCAGCGGGTGGCGTGCGCTGCGGCGGTCGCGCACGGTCCGCCGGTGCTGCTGCTCGACGAACCCACCTCCAACCTGTCGCCGGAGGGAATCGACGATCTCACCGCGGTGCTGCGTCACCTCCGGGCACTGGGGGCGACCCTCGTCATCGCCGAACACCGCTTGCACTACCTGCGCGAGATCGCCGACCGGATCGTGGTGCTCCACGACGGCCGCGTCCGGTGGGAGTGGTCCAGGGCGGAATTCGCCGGTCTGACCGAGGAGAAGTTGCGCGAGGAAGGTTTGCGCAGTCTCGACCCGCCCGGAAGAACTGCATCGGCGACGGCTTTCGCGCACGGACCCAGCGTGGATGCGGGAACTCCCCAGGTTGCCGAAGCGATGTCGGCGGAGCAGGCACCTGGATCGGATGCGAATAGCACCGGTGTCCTCCTTCGTGGCATTCGTTGTGCATTCCGGGGACGTCGGGTTCTCGACATCGCGGAAGCACATCTGCCCGCCGGGGTCATCACCGCGGTCACCGGCCCCAATGGCGCGGGGAAGAGCACTCTGGCCCGAATTCTCGCCGGCCTGCAACGCCACGCGGGTGAGGTGCTGCTCGACGGCTGCCCGATGTCCCGCTCCCAGCGGCAGCGGGAGACCGCGATCGTCATGCAGGACGTGCAGCGGCAGCTGTTCACCGACAGCGTCGACGCCGAGCTGCGTTTGGGCGCGGTTCCGGAGCAGGCAGAACACGCCGCCGCCGTGCTCACCGATCTCGACCTGGACGGTTTCGGTGACCGGCACCCGCTTTCGTTGTCCGGCGGTCAGCAGCAGCGCCTGGTCGTGGCAACGGCCCGGCTGAGTGGTTGCCGCGTCGTCATCTTCGACGAGCCCAGCTCAGGTGTCGACCGCCGACACCTGCGATCGATGACGCGAACCATGCGCGACATCGCCGCGGCCGGCGCGGTGGTCGTCCTCATCAGCCACGACGCCGACCTGCTGGCCCTCGCCGCGGACCAGGAACTCCGCTTGCGCCTGCTCGGGTGACGGGCGTGGCAACAGCTGAATCCGGAGATCGCGATGCGGCATGCGAATTTCACAGGGGCAGGGGTGAAACGAACATTGTCGGCGCAACGCTGCGGTTGTTAGGTTGACGGAATTCGTGCGGGCTGAAGCCGTCAGGCAGCTGCAGCCGGTTCAATTCGGCGCCGTGCAAACGTGATTTGCGGTCCCCAGCGCAGCTCGAGCCGTGGCGGGAGCGCACTGCGGCAGGACGCAGTCGAAATGGGGTAGCGGGATGTGCGGAATTGCAGGCTGGGTGTCGTTCTACGCTGATCTGACGCACCAGGGTGACGTGCTCGACGCGATGACCGCGACAATGGCCTGCCGCGGGCCGGACGGCAGCGGCGCGTACGTGCGCACCCACGCCGGGCTGGGGCATCGGCGGCTCGCCGTCATCGACTTGCCCGGCGGAGCGCAGCCGATGAGCGCGCGTACGCCGGCCGGCGACATCGGGCTGGTGTACTCCGGCGAGGTCTACAACTTCGTTGAACTGCGCGAGCGCCTCAAGGCGCTGGGGCACGCGTTCCGGACGGACAGCGACACCGAGGTCGTGCTCCGCGGATACCTGGAGTGGGGCGAAAGCCTCGTCGACCACCTCGACGGCATGTACGCGTTCGCGATCTGGGACGAGCGCGATCAGAAGCTGCTCCTCGTGCGAGACCGCATGGGGATCAAGCCGCTCTACTACTACCCGACGCCGGACGGTCTGCTGTTCGGCTCCGAGCCGAAGGCGATCCTGGCGAACCCCCTGGCGCGCAACGTGGTCGACGTGGACGGCCTTCGGGAGCTGTTCGGACAGACCAAGGCCCCGGGCTGGGCGCTGTGGAAGGGCATGCGCGAGATGCGGCCGGGCACGCTGATCACCGTTGACCGCAACGGGATTCGGCAGCGGACCTACTGGCGCCTGCAAGCGGTCGAGCACACCGATGGCCAGAACGACACCGTGGCGCGCGTGCGGGAACTGCTCACCGACACCCTCGGCCAGCAGCTGATCTCGGACGTGCCGCAGTGCGTCCTGCTCTCGGGCGGGTTGGACTCCAGCGCGATCACCGGTCTGGCGGCGCAGCACCTGGCCTCGCGCGGTGAGCAGGTGCGCAGCTTCTCGGTGGATTTCGTCGGCCAGGAGGAGAACTTCGTCCCCGACGAGATGCGCGAGACCCCGGACTCGCCGTTCGTGCGCGATGTCGTGGCCCACGTGCGCTCCGAGCACCGGGACGTCATGCTCGACCCGGCGGCTCTGTCGGATCCCGCGGTGCGGCGCGCGACCGTTGCCGCCCGGGACATCCCGGTCGGGTTCGGCGACCTCGACAGCTCGCTGTACTTGCTGTTCAAGGCGATTCGGGAGCATTCGACGGTGGCGCTGTCGGGGGAGTCGGCCGACGAGGTGTTCGCCGGGTACCCGTGGTTCCACCACGAAGCGGCGCTGAACGCCGACACCTTCCCGTGGATGACGGTCATTCCCCCGCTGAGCGTCGCGGCGCGGTCCGATCACATCGAGCCGGGGCTGCGGAAGCGGATCGACGTGGCGACCTACACCGCCGATCAGTTCGCGACGGCCCGCGCCGAGGTCGAGCACCTCGACGAGGAATCCGCGCAGGAGCGGCGGATGCGCACCGCGTGCCACCTGCACCTGACGCGTTTCGTGCGCACTCTGCTGGACCGCAAGGACCGGTTGTCGATGGCGGTCGGGCTCGAGGTGCGGGTGCCGTTCTGCAGCCACCGGCTCGTCGAGTACGTCTACAACGTGCCGTGGTCGTTGAAGGTGTTCGACGGCCGGGAGAAGAGCTTGCTGCGGCAGGCTGCGGCGCACGTGCTGCCGCGGTCGGTGGTGGAGCGGGTCAAGAGCCCGTACCCGTCGCCGCAGAACCCCGGGTACGCCGCGATGTTGCAGCAGCAGGTGAAAGAGCTCGTCGCAGAACCGGATTCGCAGGTGTTCGCACTGATCGACCGGGCCTGGGCGCAGCAGACCGTGGCGGAGGACCCGGCGAGCATGTCGACCGCAGTGAGGGCTGGCTTGGAGCGGGTGCTGGACCTGCACACCTGGTTGGAGCTGCACTCACCCGAATTGCAGCTGGACTGATCGTCCCCGTCCGCGCACCAGTGATCATCGGTGCGCGGACATTCGGGGTCTCCTGCTGTGGGAAAGTGCGAAATGCGCTGTGCGCGTGCGAAAGCGCGACCGGCCGCCCCGCTTCACTGGGCAGCGGGGCGGACCGGCAGCAACCCGTCGACGATCGCAGTCAGGCCCGCTCGGTGCGTGTCGCGGGCGTTGAGCTCTGGCCAGCGGTCGGCAAGGGCCGCGAGGTGGGGGTGCGTGCCGCTCGCCAGGTTGGCGATGACCTCGTCCTGGTAGACGGGGGTGCCGGTGCGGACCCGACGGCGCTTGCTGTTCAGCCGGATGATCAGGTTGCCGACGATGTAGAACCAGATCGTGCGGTAGACGTACACGGCCTGCTCGGGCGTGTGGCCGTAATCGATGGCGGCGTCGAGCATCACCTCGACGAACCACAGGGCGGAGGGGGCGATGAGGTCGTCGCCGGTCAGCACCTCGACGATCCAGGGGCGGTCGGCGAGCAGCTCGTAGAGCACGACCGCTGCCTCGATGATCCGCTCGCGCGGGTCGTCCGGGAGTTCCGGGTGGGGGATACGCTCGGCGTGCGCCTCCATCACGAGCAGCAGCAGCTCGTCCTTGTCACGCACGTGGTAGTACAGCGTCATCGGTGCGCTACCCAGTTCTTTCGCCAGACGACGCATCGATAGTTTCTCGGCGCCTTCGGCCTGCAGGATGCGATTCGCCGCGGCGATGATCGCACCCTGGGACAGGCGCGGTGGTCGACCGATGCTCCTTGCACGGGGTACCTCTGCAGGCATCTCTCCATCCTCCACGATGCGTTCTGTCCGTAGCGAGCAGGGCAGTCGGGTCGCCGCGTTCTTACCGGCGGGTAGGCTCCCGCTCTTCGGCCCCGGACTGCTGCCTGCGCGCAGTGGCGGCGATCGACCGGTTCCGGCGGTGCGGGCCTGGAGCGCAGCAGATCGCCCGCCGCCCTGGCCTCGGCTTTCGGCGTGCTGCGCCGCCTCGCTCACGGCGAGGGTGCTGACCAGGAGTTTGACTACGCTCCGCGGCTGCATTCGGCAGCGCTGTCGACGCCCGCTCGGGGAGCCGGTGCCTGAGCTGCGCGAGGTCCTGGCCCGACTTCGGTGGCTCTACCTGCTCAGCCCAGCAGTGGGGGCGCTCTATCGCGGGCCGTTCGCTGCTGCCGACATGTCCAGCGCAGCGCTCCGCAGGTCACGGCAGCCAGTTGTTCACGTGCCGCTGCGGCGGTCAGTCCCGCTCTGCGAGCACGGTGCTGTCGTCCTGCTCGGCCGGTGCCGCGGTGCCGGTGCGCCGGGGTACCACGGTGAGGGCGATGAGCGCGGCGATGACCAGGAGCACGGCGTCGATCGTCATACCGAGCGCGTAGCCGTCGTTGAGCGCCTCGACCGCGTCGGTCTGGCCGGTGCGCGCATGCGCAGCGGTGCCGAGCGCGGCCAGCCCGAGCGAGGCACCGATCTGGCGGGAGCTGGAGAGCAGGCCGGAAGCGGCGCCCGTCTCGTGCGGTGCGACTCCGACGGTGGCGGTGGACACGACCGGCCCGAGGCAGAGCCCGAATCCGACGCTGGTGACGATCGACGCGCCCAGGACGTCGACCAGGAAGGAGCCGTCGGCGCTGATCAGGCCGAACCAGGCGAAGCCAGTCGCGGTCACCAGCCCGCCGATGATCATGAGCGTCCGGGGGGCGACGCGGTAGCCGAGCTTGATGGCGACCGCGGAGCCGATGACCACGCCGATCGCGAGCGGCAAGAACTGGACCCCGGCCAGCGCCGGACCGCTCCCGAGGATCCGCTGCAGGTAGAGCGACACGAAGTAGAAGGCCGTGGCCATGGCGGCGCCGAAGATCAGGTTGTAGGCGTTGGCGCCGGCGACCGAGCGGTTGGTGAACAGGCCGAGCCGGATCAGCGGGTCGCGGGCGGTGGTCCGCTCGATGACGATGAACGCGGCCAGGAGTGCGACGGCGATCGCGAGCGTCGTCAGGGTGGTCGGCGAGGTCCACGCGTACTGGTCGGTGCGCACGATGCCGAACACGAGCAGGGTCATGCCCGCGGTGGCCAGGACGGCGCCCAGCACGTCGGGGCGGCCGCGGCGCTCGGCGGGCGGGTCGGTGGCGACCCCGCGCCAGGCCAGGGCCAGCGCGATCGCGGCCATCGGGGCGCTGACGAACATCACCCACTGCCAGCCCGCGAACTCGGTGAGCACGCCGCCGATCAGGACGCCGAAGGCACCGCCGGCGGCGTTCGTCGCGCTCCACACGCCGTAGGCCTTCACGCGGGCCTTGCCACTGGGGAAGGTCGAGGCCAGCAGCGCCAGCGCGGCCGGGGCCAGGGCGGCAGCGCCGATGCCCTGCACGGCGCGGGCGGCGATCAGCTGGCCGGGTGCTTGGGAGAAGCCGCCGGCGAGGGAAGCCAGGGCGAACACCGCGAGCCCGAGCAGCAGAACGCGCTTGAGACCGTACCGGTCGGCGACCTTGCCGCCCAGCAGGAGCAGCCCGCCGAAAGCTAGGGCGTAAGCGTGGATCACCCAGGTCAGGCCCAGCGCGCCGAAGCCGAGACCGACGGCGATCTGGGGGAGTCCGACGTTCACCACCGACAGGTCCAGCGACACCATGAACTGCACGACGGCCACTGCGGCAAGGGTGAGCCCCGGCCGAGCACCCCGATCGATGGCCGTCCTTCCGCTTGCCGATTCCGCGTTTGTCACCGCACCTCAGTCCCTCTGCGCGTCGTCGTGCCAGTGGAGTTTTCGAACATGTTCTGAAATTAGCACCGGGACGGGTCCGCTGTCGAGCGGGAAGATCGAATCCGGCCGGCTCCGCGCGGCGGGGCATGATGGGAGGGTGTCCCGAACCAAAGCACCAAACGGCCGCACCGGCCGCCCCCCGGTGACTTCCCGTGCGCAGATCCTGGCCGTGGCACGCCGCCTGATCGACCAGAACGGCTGGGAGAAGCTGACCATCCGCCGACTGGCGGCCGAGATCGGCATCGGTGCGACGACCCTGTACCACCACGTGCAGGACAAGGAGGATCTGCTGATCCTGCTGATCCGCGAGTACGCGGACCAGATCCCGCATCCGGACCTGCCCGCCGAACCGCGAGACCGCATCGTCGCGGCGGCTACCGCGATCCGCGATGCCCTCGCGGCCTGGCCGTGGGCTGCGGAGGTCCTCGCCGCGGACGGGTTTATCGCCCGCCTTGGCGACCCGGCCCTGTGGCTGGTCGAGACGATCGTGGCCAGCGCGATCGACCACGGGTGCACCCCGGAGCAGGCCGTGTACGTCTTCCGCAGCATCTGGTACTTCACGGTCGGCGAGATCTTCGTCCGGGCGAACTCCACCCGCCGCCGGGTGGACGACGAGCGGCCCATCTACCGCGACGACCTCATTGGCAGCCTCAGCGCGTCCCAGCTCCCGCGTCTGGCCTCGCTGGGAGATCAGTGGGCAACGCTGGCCTTGCAGGACACCTACCCCCGGGGGATCGAAGCCCTCGTCGACGGATTGCTCGCCCAGACGACGTCGACCGGAGGTCGCTGATCGGAATTCCCCGAGCCGGCCGGCGATCGAAGGTTTCGCGCCGCTGTGGCTGACCGATCCGGCGAGCTGGCAGGAATCGGTCGCCTACCTGCGGAATCTGGGCTCTCTGACCGGGCACGCCGAACAGGCCGTGGCCGCGGAGACGGCCTTCCGGGGCAAGCTCGCTGACGCCGTGCAGGCCACCCGTGAAAGCGGTCAGGCGGGCCAGAAGGTCGTGCTGATGTACGGCAGCGCGGACTCGATCGGCGTGGACACCAGCGATTCCCTCAAGGGTGATCTGCTGGCGCAGCTGTTCGGTTACCCCTTCCCGGCCAAGGGCGCTGATGCCGAGACGGCCAGCAACTACAGCGTTGAGGAGCTGCTCGCCAAACAGCCTGATGTCGCGCTGGTGTATTCGTTGCTGTTCTCGCCCGAGGACCGCACACTCAGCGCGCAGCTCGCCACGCGCTGACCGCCGATGGCGGACTGGAGCACACTGTGGTCGTGCTGCCCTGAACCAGTTCCCCCGGGTCGATGAGGAAAATTCCTCGTCGCACCTTGCAGTGATCTGCGGACTGGCCGTGTGCGCCGGGATGTGGGACGCCGACGTCTGGCTTAGTGGTCGTATACGTTCGCGCGCGATTTGTCCGAAGATTCGGTTTGCTGGGAGCTCTGGTTCGTTGGCGCGTTTCGTCGCGGTGACGTCGTTGGATTCCGAACCGCGTTGTTTCGGCCAGGATTCTTGTCCATCCATTTTGGATGGTCATCGCGGCGCGGTGGTGCGGCGGGGGATGCTGGTCGGCTTCTCTTCCTGCAGCCGACGGCGTCGCGCACGGCTGCCCGGACGAATGCGGGCCACTGGGTGTCGACCTTGTTCAGGTATGGGCCAAAGTCCGCGTCCGATATCTGCGTGTGCGAAGACAACTGTTGACAGATGTCATACAGATTTCGCAGACTCTGCTGAACGCCGGACCGCTGGTCGGGCTCGTGCTCCCGCGCTGGACGGCCTCACTGCGCCATCGCGATACGTCGAAGGGATGTGCGGATTTCCCATGCAAGCTGAGCTGCTCGTCACGCAGGCCGAAGTGGCTGATGAGACCGGCGTTCGGACCGCCGACGTCGCCGTCGAGAACGGCGTGATCACCGCTGTCGCGCCCCGCCTACCGGTCGAGTCCGCCGGCCAGCAGGTGGACGGGACCGGACTGCTGCTGATGCCGGGGTTCATCGACCTGCACGCGCACTCCGCGCTGCGGCCGTTCGACGACCCGCTGCTGGCGGCCAAGGTCAGTCAGGGGTTCACCACCGAGCTGATCTGCCCGGACGGTTTGGGGCCCGCGCCGCTGACCGACGCCACGCGGGCTGGGCGCGAGAGGTACTTGCAGGGCCTCGAACCGAGCGCTGCCGCGCATTGGGAATGGCGGAGCACGGGCGAATTCCTCGCCGCGCTCGGCGAAGCGCACCCCTCGACCAACATCGTCTCCTGCGTTCCGCACAGCGCGGTCCGCGAATGCGTCATGGGATCGGTCGACCGCAAGCCGGACGCCCGGGAGATGGCGGCCATGCGGGACCTGGTGGAGGCTTCGCTGGCCGAGGGATGCCGAGCAGTCTCCTTCGGGATGATCTACGCGCCCGGCCTCTACGCGGACACCGAAGAACTGATCGGAATCGCCGAGGCGGCAGCGAAGTTCGGCGTTCCGCTGGTGCCGCACGTGCGCAACGAAGCGGCCGGGGTCATCGACTCGATCGCCGAGTTCGTGCGGGTCGCCGAGCTCACCGGTGCCGCGCTGCACGTGTCGCACGTGAAGCTCGTCGGCGTTGCGCACCTGCTGGCGGACCTGATCGACCTGCTCAGCTCCGCGCAGGAACGCATCCGGCTCACCTTCGACCAGTACCCCTACGGCGCGGGCAGCACGATCCTCTCCGCACTGCTGCCGCCCTATGCCTTTGACGGGGGACCGGAGGCGATGCTGGAGCGCGTTCGCGATGGGCGCCAGCGCGACCGCATGGCGCGGGACATGCACGCCGGACTGGCGAACTGGGAGAACCTGTTCGCCGCCTGTGGTCCGGACAACATCGTCGTCACGCAGGCCGCGGCGCCGCGCGACGGCGATGTCGGCAAGACCGTGGCGCAGATCGCCGAGGAGACCGGCACCGACCCCGCCTTCGCAGTGCTGGACCTGCTCGCCGACACCGGGCTCGACGCGGCCATGATCGACCACTACTCGGAAGAGGAAGTGGTCAAGGAGATCTTCGTGCGGTCCGGCGCGCTGGTCGGCTCCGACGGGGTCTTCAACCCGCACCCGCACCCGCGGCTCTACGGCACGGCACCGAGGGTTCTCGGCAGATTTGCCTTGCGGGAAAAGCTGATCACGGTTCCAGAGGCGGTCACCCGGTTGTCGGCGGGCCCGGCGAGACTGCTCGGTCTGGGCGATCGCGGCGCCATCGCGGAGGGACGGCGAGCGGATCTGGTGCTGATCGATCCGGCGCGCTACGTCGACAACGCCACCTACGACCAGCCGCACCGAACCCCGGAGGGCGTCGAACTGGTCACCGTCGGCGGTACCCCGGTCTGGAGTCGCGGCCACCACACGGGGGCGCGCCCGGGCGTGGTCAACGGGGCGGTGAGCTGACGTGGACGACGCACGAATCCAGGAGTTCCTGCTCCGGCTGCTGGCCGCGCGCAGCTATGCCACCGAGGAGGCCGCTGCGGCGCGGGTGCTCGGCGAGGAGCTCGCGACGGTTGGTTTCACCGTCGACACCGACGACTGGGGAAACGTCATCGGCACCCTCCGCCTCGGTGACGGCCCGACGGTGCTGCTCGACGCCCACCTGGACACCGTCGAGGTGCCTGATTCCGGGCAGTGGCAACATGATCCGTGGGGCGAGGTGGTCGACGGCGTCGTCTACGGTCGCGGCGCGGTCGACATGAAAGGTGCGCTCGCCGCCGCCGTGCACGGGGCGGCCGCGCTGCGCACCGAACGGCGCGGCACGATCGTGATCTCCGGGTCGGTGTGCGAGGAACTGGTCGAGGGGCCCGCGCTGAGTCGGGTCATCGAGAACGTGCGTCCGGATGCCGTGGTCATCTGCGAGCCGTCGGCGAACCGGCTCATGCTCGGCCAGCGCGGGCGTGCCGAGGTCGAGATCGAGGTGCACGGCAGGACCAGCCACTCCGCCTACCCGGAAGCCGGGGTCAACGCTGCCGAGGTGATGGCCGATGTCATGACCGCAGTCCGTCAGCTGCAGTTCGGCGAGCACCCCGACCTCGGCCCAGGCATGATCGCGCTGACCAACCTCAAGTCGTTCCCCTATCCGAACGTGTCGATGGTGCCGGACCGGTGCGTCGCGACCTACGACCGCCGCACGGTGCTCGGCGAGTACGACGTCGACGTGCTGAAGCCCATCCGCGAGCTCGCGGAGCCGATCGCCGCGGCTGCCGGCGCCCGGGTCGACGTCCGCATCGCCACGACGGAATTCACGACGTACCAGGGGATTCCGGTCAAAGCAGACTCGTTCGCCCCGGCGTGGTGGGCGGATCCGGAGGCGTGGCCCGCGCGGGACGCGCTCGCCGGGCTGACAACGGCCGGATTGGATCCGAAGCCCGGCTACTACGCGTTCTGCACCAACGGATCCGCGAGCGCGGGCAGGTGCGGCATCCCCACGCTCGGGTTCGGGCCCGGCGATCCGGACCGCGCGCACACCGTCGACGAATCCCTCTCCCTGGAAGACCTCAACCGCGCCGCGCGCGGCTATTCCACCCTGCTCAGAGCCGTGCTCACCGCCTGAACGGCGTTGGGCGAAGGGAAGCGCCATGAACCTGATCGTGATCATCGTGGCGGTCTACTTGGCCGCCATGGTCGGCATCGGACTGTACGCGAAGAGACAGGTCAAGAGCAGCATCGACTACCACCTCGCCGGGCGCAGGCTCGGGGTGACGATGATGGCCGGAACCCTGGCCGCCACCGAGATCGGCGGTGGCAGTTCGGTCGGCGTGGCCGGCAAGGCCTACGGCGACTGGGGCTTGTCCGCCGGTTGGTACGTCGTGGCCGCGGGCATCGGGATCGTGCTGGTGTCCTTCGTAGCACCGGCGATGCGGCGCAGCATGGCGGTCACCGTTCCGGAGGTGATCGGACGGCGTTACGGTGCCGCCAGCCAGTCGATCACCGCTGTTCTCGGCAGCGTCGCGCTGGTCGCCCTCGCCGCGGTCCAGATCACGGCGACCGCCACCATCGTCTCGACCCTCGGCGGCGTGAAGCTCGAGTGGGCCATCCTCGCGACCGGCGTTGCCGTCATCGTCTACACGTGGATCGGCGGGATGTGGAGCGTCACGCTCACCGACTTCGTCCAGTTCTTCCTCATCGTCGGTGGATTCGCCATCGCCGTGCCGGTCGCCCTGCACAACGCAGGAGGCTGGGAATCCGTCGTGGCGCGACTGCCCGAGGGGCAGCTCGGATTCACCAAGATCGGCATGCCGACGATCCTCGGTCTCGTCGTCCTGTACTTCATGACCTTCTCCACCGGCCAGGAAGCGGTGCAGCGCTACTACTCGGCGCGGACACCACGCGTCGCCGTGCTCGGGTCGTTGCTGTGCGGCGGCTTGATGACGTTCTACGCCTTCATCCCCGCTGTGCTCGGGCTGATCGCGCTGGCCGTGTACCCGGGGATCAACGAGAACAGCGCACTGTCGACGGTCGCCGTCGGGCTGCTGCCACCGGTCGTGGCCGGGCTGCTGCTCAGCGCGGTGATCTCCGCGACGCTGTCCAGCGCGAGCGGCAACATGCTCGGCTCGTCGACCATCTTCATCAAGGACCTGCTGCCGAAGTTCTCCGCGAAGGTGACCGAGGAGAACGAGCTCAAGTACAGCCGGATCGGGGTGCTGGTGGTCGGTGTCCTGGCGACGCTGATCTCGCTGTGGAGCCAGGCGATCATCCCGCTGCTGATCTTCGCCTTCACGATGCGTTCGACGGGACCCTTCTGCGCTTTCATCGCGGGCCTCCTCATGCGCAAGACCAGTCGCCTCGCCGGTCTGGTGTCCATCATCGTCGGCACGGTCACCGGATTCGCGTGGGAGATCGCGGGAGAGCCCTTCGGCGTCGCCGCGATCATCTCCGGCAGCCTGTGCGGTGTGGTGTCGTTCTGGGTGATCCATGTGATCGACGCGTGGCGCGGACGGCTGGTCGCCGATGGCGCCGTTCCCGCCGCGGCGCAGCAGGACGAGCAGACGGCTGGGGCGCTGTCGTGACTGCTCAGCTCTCGCGGCGGCGACGCAGCTGGAAGGTGAACGAGTCCGGCAGCAGCCACGCTTCGCTGCGGTTGACCACCTTGCCGGCGGTGTCCCGGGTCAGCTCGCTGAGCTGGAGCAGCGGCGTGCCTTCCGGGCAGCCGAGCCGCTTGCGCAGGTCGCCCACGGCCGACACCGAGGTCAGCGTGCAGTCGGAGTACTCGGCGAGGTCCCCGGTCAGCAGCAGGTCGAGCACCGAGCCCTGGAAGGTGGCCTGGATCGCCGCGAAGCTCAGCACGTCCTCGGGCACGTAGTCCACGATCCACGCAACCTTCTTGCGGCCGATCTTCTTGGTGCGGCTCACCTTGGTGGCGGGGCCGGGCTCGAGGACGTCGGCGAGCGGGTCGTCCGCGGTGTCGATCTGGGTGATCTCCAGGTCGTCGGTGAGGATCTCCTTGCCCGACTGGGTGGCGTAGGTGTCGAAGGACAGCAGCCGATCGATCCCGGACCGGATGGCATCGGGGCGGGGCAGCACGGTCGAGCCGGAGCCGCGCACGATCCGGATGTAGCCCTGGTCCTTGAGGCTCTGCAGCGCGGTGCGGATGGTGACGCGCGAGGCGCCGAAGAGCCGCGACAGCTCGGTCTCGGACGGAAGCCGGTCACCGGGCTGGAGCTTGTTGGACAGGATGTACTCGTTCAGCAGGGCGTCGCGGATCTCCATCTGCAGCGGCCGGCGTGCTCGGATCCGGGAGATGTCGTCGCTGGAGTCTCGGGCAGGAGTGGGGAGCATCGATCGCCTTCCGCGGTAACAGGTTCGTTCGGCTGCTGCTGAACGCAGGTTAACAGACCAACTTGTCTCAAGTAACTTGACAGTTGTCATACAAATTCTTAGCTTGGGTCGCAGGGCACCTGCGCTACGGAGGAGCAACATGTCGCACCCCCGCGTCATCCAGAACCCGCTCGTGGACAGGAAGGCGGTCCGGTCCCTCGTGGACGAAAGCCGGGCGTTCCACCTGTCTATGCCGGGATACGAACCCACGGCGCTCACCGCGGCCCCGACCGTCGCGACCCGGCTCCGGGTGCGGTCGGTGCACGTGAAGGACGAGTCCGGCCGGATGAACATGCCGTCGTTCAAGATCCTCGGTGCGTCGTGGGCCACCTACCGAACTGTCTTGCAAGCCTTGGGAATTCCCGCCGATGCCGGGATCGGACTGCCGGAGCTCAAGCAGCGGTTGGCCGCGCGCCCCGGGCTGAGGCTGATCGCGGCGACCGACGGGAACCACGGCCGCGCCGTGGCCAGGATGGCCGCACTGCTCGGCATCGGCGCGCACATCCTGGTGCCCGAGGACATGGTCCAGCCGCGCATCGACGCCATCGTCGCGGAGGGCGCGGAGGTCGAGGTCGTGGCCGGCGGGTACGACGACGCGATCCAGCGCAGCGCTGAACTCGCGGACGAGAACAACCTCGTCGTCTCGGACACCTCGTGGGAGGGCTACGTCGAGCCGCCGGGCTGGGTCATCGACGGCTACTCGACGATGATCGACGAGATCCTGCAGGAGGTCAGTTCGGGAGCTGCGCCGCGTCCCACGGTGGTGGCAGCGCAGATCGGCGTCGGCGCGTTCGCCGCAGCGGTGGTCCGCGGATTCGCCGCCAGCGAGGGCACCCGCTTGATCGGTGTCGAACCGGTCAGCGCCGACTGCACGACCGCCAGCATCGAGGCGGGCGAGGTCGTCACCATCCCCGGCCCGCAGCGCTCGATCATGGCCGGTCTCAACTGCGGCACGCCTTCGCTGATCGCGTGGCCGGACGTCTCGCGCGGCTTCGACGAGTTCGTCACCGTCACCGACGGCGCTGCGGAAGAAGCGATGCGACTGCTCTACGCGGACGGAATCATCTCCGGTGAGAGCGGCGCGGCCGGGCTCGCCGGTCTGCTCGAACACGCTGCGGCGCTCGGACTCGACGCCGAGGACGACGTTCTGCTCATCTCCACCGAAGGCGCGACGGACGTGCCCGCCTTCAACCGCACCACCGGTGCGCGACTCGTCGAACAGGGGCAGGAATGACCGAGGACACCGCGCTCGTGCGCATCGACAAGGACCGCCTGTGGGACTCGCTCACCGAGCTCGGCGAGGTCGGTGCCTATCACGACGACGAAACCGACCTGCACGGCGTGCGCAGGCTCGCGCTCACCGATGAAGACGTCGCCGGACGCGAACTCGTCATGGGCTGGATGCGGGACGCGGGACTGGCGCTGCGTCGCGACCAGATCGGCAACGTCTACGCCCGCCGGGCGGGCGAGGACAACTCGTTGCCGCCGGTGCTCGTCGGGTCCCACATCGACAGCGTGGCGACCGCGGGGCGTTTCGACGGCTGCCTCGGCGTGCTCGGCGGGCTGGAGGTGGTGCGGACGTTGGACGACAACGGAATCTCCACCAGGCGCCCCGTGGAGGTAGCGATCTTCACCGAGGAGGAGGGCGTTCGCTTCGGCACGGACATGCTCGGCAGCGCCGTAGCGGCGGGCCGCATCCAGCTCGCCGACGCTCGGTCGCAAGTGGACAGGGATGGTGTCAGCGTCGGGTCCGAATTGGACCGGCACGGATTGGTCGGCGAGGTGGCGGTGCCGATCCAGCCCCCGCACGCCTACCTGGAATGCCACATCGAGCAGGGCCCGATCCTCGCCGAGGGCGGCAAGCAGATCGGCGTGGTGCGCGGGGTGCAGGCGATCACCTGGCTCGAACTGACCATCAGCGGACGGGCGGCCCACGCGGGCGCGACCCCGCAGCACCTGCGCAAGAACGCCGGCCTGGCCGCCGCCGTGATCAACGTGCACCTCAACGACATGGTGGAATCCGGTGCCTACGGCCAGATGCTCGCCACCGTCGGCCGACAGGACAACTACCCGAACCTGATCAACATCGTGCCGGGCAACGTGCTGATCACCGTCGATCTGCGCAACCCCGACGGTGAGGCGATGCAGCGCTCGATCGACGACCTGCACGCCTACTTCACGGAGGTCGAGAAGACCACCGGCGTCACGATCACCTCGCGCACCACGGCCAAGACGCCGCCGGTCGACTTCCCCGAACGCATGCAGGACCTGGTCGAGAAGCAGGCCACCGACCTCGGCCTGACCTGCGGCCACATCACCTCGGGCGCCGGGCACGACGCAGGCGAAATCGCTGCTCTCAGCCCAGCGGGCATGATCTTCGTACCAGGCCTCTACGACGGAATCAGCCACAACCCGCGCGAATACTCCACTCCTGAGGCCTGTGCGGACGGCATCAACGTACTGCTCCAAGCAGTGCTCGAACTGGCGAACGCAAGCGACTGAGTTCGGCTCAGCGGTCAGAGATCAATTCGCGTGCAGTTCAGCAGAATTCGATGACCACGGTGTGGCGCCGCACCCGGTTGGATGCGGCGCCACGCCCGGTGCTCAGTAGCGCAGTGATTCCTCGGATTCCTGGTTGCGGCGCACTTCGTCTTCGGTGAGCCAGGTCGGTTTGCGGCCGTAGTCGACGAACATCTGGAACTGGTCGTCGAAGTGCGGGCCGCGCGTGCCGTCGGGCGCGACGAACCCGTTCTGCCCGGGTGGGACGACTTCGTACCCGGTCATGCCGTCGGATCGGGACACGACGAGGTTGTTCTCCGTGCCTCGGTTCATGAACACCGGAGTCTTGCGCTGCTCGTCCGCGCCTGCGGATGGCACACCGAGGTAGTTGGACGTCGAGAAGACGTTCTGCGCGGTCGGTGCCAGCCAGTTGGCCGGGTCTGGCCCGTACTGCTGGCTGAGCGCGTCGTAGGTCCGCCGCATGGCGTCGCGCACGACGGTGGTCTTGTCCTGGCCGCGGAGGAAGTCGACGTGCTGCGGGACGCTCGCTTCGGCTCCGAGCAGCGCGTTGAGCAGGACCTTCGTTCCGGGTTGGATGTTCTGGCTGCCGCTGGCGGGTTTCTCGCGGGTCGGGTAGCCCGTCGAGCTGTACCGGGCGTAGGTCTCCGCTGGGAGGTTCGGCTGCACGACGTCGTCGAGCATGATCTGCAGCCAGGTCTGGATGATCGCGGTGCCCGCGCTGTCGTAGCGCCCGTCGCGGTCGTCGTCGGTGTTCATGCCGTCCCAGGCGGCGAGGGCCTGGTAGACCCGGTTTTCCAGGGCATCGGCGGGAAGTCCGGCCGCCGCATCGGTGAGGAAGGGCATGAAGTACGCCCGGTTGATGTCGGTCAGCGATGCGCGGCGCTGGATCTCCCACAGGTCGTCGGCGGTGATCGCCGGGTCGGCTGCGAGTTCGCGCTGCAGGACCTCGACGCGATCGGCGCGCCCCCACGGCAGGGAATCCGAATTCGGATAGCCGGGCGCGGGAGAGTTGTTCCAGTTGGCCAGATAGCCGGTCGGCGGGTTGAGGACCTGCGGGTTTCCCGTCGCGGGCGGCTGAAGACCCAGCCATTCCATCTCGCCGGTGCCGCTGGCGGGCAAGCGGGGATCCTGGCTCGCGGGGCGGATCGGGAAGTGTCCGGCGAAGTAGTAGCCGATGTTGCCTCTGCGGTCGGTGTAGTACCAGTTGACGCTGATCGGCAGCGATTCGGCCTGCCGGTGCCACTGCTGGTAGTTGCTGGCCTGGGTGGACCTCAGCCAGGTGAACAGAGTGTCGAGCTCCTGGCCCGCCCAGCTGCGCTTCTTGGCGTACGCCACGCCGTTGGCGGTGTCGAACTGGGTGACCGGGCCGTGCACCGTGGAGAACACCTGGACCGGGCGCGGTGCGCCGCCCTTGACCTCGACGGTCTCGGTGCGCTGCGACATGGTGCGGTACTCGCCCTGGTAGAGGTACCGGTGCGGGTCGCTCGGGTCGAGCTTCTCCTGGTACATATCGACGGTGTCGCCGTTGCCCGCGGTCGATCCCCAGGCGATCGAACCGTTGTGTCCGAAGAGGACGACCGGGTAGGCGAACGGGGTGTTGCCCACGACGTCGAACCCGGCGCCGTGCAGGCCCACCGAGTAGGTGTAAGCGGGTGAGAACCAGCCGAACTGCGGGCCGTTGAGCAGCAGGCTGTTCGCGTCCTGGGCGCGTTGCTTGCCGACGAGCATCATGTTGGAGAACTGCGGGGGTTTCGCGGCTCCCGGGCGCAGCGAGTCGATCTGCTGGGCGGCCTCGTGCCACGCAGCCGAGGCGGTCGGCTTCGGCGCGGTGTCCGGTGCCGGGATCGAGGCCGGGGCGGTCACGCCTTCAGCTGATCCGGCGAGGCCGTTGGGCCGGTCCACCGCGGCTGGTGCGGTCGCGGCCGGGCCGGTGGGCGCCTCGATGCTCGCGGGAGCTTCGGGGTCGACGGGCCAGGCGATCTGGTCGAATACCTGCCTGCCCTGCTCGGGGCCGTAGCGCTGTTGCAGCTGCCGGAGCATGGCGAGGTTCTTGATCTCCGAGTTGTAATCGGAGAAGCGGATGTTCATCGTCCCGACGGTGATCATCGCGACGTCGACGCCGGTCCAGTGCGACGGTTCGAAGCCCAGGTCAAGGAACTGCTTGGGCATGAGGTGCGCGCGATCGGCGGTGACCCGGTCGAGCCAGGCGTTCATGCCCGAGGCGTAGCCGTCGAGCACCTGCCGGTCGCGGGGTGCCAGCTCGTCGTACTGCCGTTGGATCGAGGCGGGGTCGTAGTCCGAGCGCACCGATGCGTCGAAGTCGGCGTAGTCCGCGCCCAGGACTTCCGAAACCGTGCCTTCCGCTGCCCGTTTGGTCATCTCCAGCTGGAACAGCCGGTCCTGCCCGGCCGAGTGGCCGTACCCGTAGAACAGCCCGTAGGTGCTGTCGGAGTAGATGTGCGGCGTGCCGTAGCGGTCCCGTTTGACGGTGACAGCGCCGTGGAGGTGCTTCTCCGGTGGTGGTTCCGTGGTCGCTCCGGAAGCGGGCAGCGATGCTGCCGCCACGAGCACTGGCGCGAGCAACGCGCCGACGAGACAGCGAGATCTGAACGCTCTCACTGCGTTCCGCCTTTCCAGATGGCCGACGGGCACGTGGTCCGCCAGCAGGTCCGTGCCGGCGGCGAAGCAGGCCCCGGCGAGGTGCGGGTTCGCCCGTGCAGGTCGGCGGTCAGGTGTGCGCCGGCCTTCGGGTGTGCGGATCGCGCAGTGCGACAAGGGTTTCCCGCGTGTGGATTCCCGAACGTTCGGTCAGTAATCCTCGCACATCCTCGCAACGCGACCCGGGGCTGTCAACGCGGTGAGCGCACGGAATCGGTCCACATGCGAACCCGGCCAACGTGCTGAGGCTTGGGTTCATGGGGTTCGGGCCTCCTGGCGCAGGGGTGAGCACCAGGCGGCGATGACGCCGAGGAGCAGGACCAGGACTCCGGTGGCGATTCCGAGGCGGGGGCTGAATCCGGTGATCGTGACTGCTCCGGCCAGGGCGGCTCCGGTTGGCATGCCGATTCCCCAGGAGAGCATTCGGCAGGTCGTGTTGATTCGGCTTTGGAGTTCGTCGGGGCTGATCTGCTGGCGGTAGGTGATCGCGTTGATGACCACTGCGGAGTACGCGGCGCCCCAGGCCGTCGCCGACAGGGCGGCGGCGATCCAATGCGTGCTGAGCAGCACCGCGCAGCCGCACAGCAGCGAGGTGGGGAGCGCGGCCAGCGCGAGGCGGGCTCCGCCGTAGCGCTTGTTCAAGCGCGGCACGATTCGGGAGGCGAGGAGTCCGCCGATTCCCCAGCCGCTGAACAGCACCGCGATGCGCCAGTCGCCGGATGGGGGCACGCCGAGGACGCGGTCGGCCCACGGGACGAGCATGGCCACGTACGCGCCGCTGGCGACCGAGTGGGTGGTGCCCACGAGCGTGAGTACGCGGACGATGCGGTGACGTGCGAGGAACGCCAGTCCGGTTCTGATGTCGGCCAGGATCGACGTGGTGGATCGGCGTGTGGCGGTGTCCCTCGGTGTCGACAGTGGACGGACGATCGAGCGGACCAGCAGGCCGGACGCGAGTGCGGTGATGACGTTGACAGCGATCAGCGGTGCGGGCGAGAGGGTTGCGACGAGCAAGCCGGTCAGCGGTGGGATCACGAGCTCGGCGAGGGTCGTCGCCGCGTAGACCTTGGAGTAGGCCTCGGTGAGGCGTTGCTTGCCGACGAGCGTCGGTAGCGCGCCGAAGTTGGCCGCGTCGAAGATGACGAACAGGGTCTGCGCGGCGAATCCGACCGCGAGCACGTGCGGTGCGGTGAGAACTCCGAGTGCCCAGGCGGTGGGGATGGTGGCGAGCAGGGCGGCGCCGGTGAAGTCGGCGATCAGCATGAGCGTCCTGCGATCGGCGCGGTCGGCCACCGCGCCCGCGAACAGGCCGAACAGCAGGTAGGGGAGTGCCTCGGCGACCGCGATCGCCGAGGTCCAGCCCGGTGATCCGGTGAGCTGGTAGACGAGGACGGGCAGGGCCACCGTCGCGACGAGGCTGCCCGTCACCGATGTCGCCCGCGCGGCCAAGTAGCGCCGGAAGTCCTGATCGGTGTCGACCTCGTCGGTCGTCGTGTTGGTCATGCTGCGTCCTCCTCGCTGCGCTCAGTGTAAATGGGAATCATTTTCGTTAACGTTACGGGCTGGTCGGTGGGATGCGTCACGAAGGTCAGTTGATCAAACTATTGAAAACGATTGTCAGTTCCGGTTCACTTGGCCGTGCTGAACCGGGAGGAGGTGAATGAAATGGACGACGTCTTCCAGCGAGTGGAGGTCGAGCGGGAGCTCCCGCACAACTCGGCCAGCCACAGCAACGCCCTCGTCGAGAACCCCTTCGACGACGAGTGATCGACCGCCGGTGCCGGCACCGCTCGGTGCCGGCACCGGCCCCTCAACTTTCCGGAAAGGCAGGATCGATGCGACCGCCGCGACTTCGGCCCGGCTGCTCGGTGTTCACCGTCGACGGTCGGGGAACCGTGCTGCGCGACGCCGGTGGGCTGATGTTCGACATCGCCTTGCCCGACGACCAGCTCACCGCCGTCCGCGACGCCCTGACGGGCGAGGACTGCGCGGAAACCAGTGCGGTGGCGGCATTTCGTGAAGCTGGGCATCTCGGTATGCGTGCGACGTGGCCTGTGGAGCGCTCGCGTGTGGTCGTCCTAGCGAACGACAGTGCTGCGTTGTGCGATGCGCTGCGTGGCGCAGGTGCGGACCCGATTCCGGTTCCAGCCACGTCGTCCGTGGCAGACATCTTGGAGCGCGATCCGGCTGCGGTTTGTGCCTGGTCCGATGGACCTGCTCCGAGCACGTGGCGTGACCTCGATGCGCTCGTCGATCACGGCGTGGCATGGCAACGCGCGAGCCGCGAAGGTCGGCACGTCCTCATCGAACCAGTGGCGGGGGCCGTGCGGCACAGTGATGTCGTTGCGCGCAGGTTGGCCGCCGCGGGTTCGGGTCATCGCCATCTGTCAGCTTTTTGGGCGCAGTACGACACCGGGGAAGCACTGCACGGCGACGAAGGTGCCGATGCGGCGGATCTCGCGATCGTCGTGGCGTTGCTGGTGAATGACCTCCGGGCTTGGGTGCTCGGTTCGCCTGTGGTGGACAGCGGGTTCCGACCCGATCCGCTTCCGGCCAGCAGGCGGTTGCGCGTCGTCGAGCTCGACACCGGGGCGATCAGCGATCATCCCGTTCTGCCCGTGCCCGCCAGTGCGCCGTGACCAGCGATCACTTGGTCACCACTGTGGACGGTTGTCGGCTCGCCGTGACAGTGGTCGAGGCCGATGGGCCAGGACCGGTCGTCCTGCTGCGCACGCCCTATGGGCGGAACCGACTGCTCGGCGAGGCGCGGGGTTGGGCTTCGCGCGGATTCACCTGCGTTGTTGGTGATGTGCGAGGGCGTTTCGGCTCGACCGGGGAGTTCCTGCCCTACGCCCACGAGTTGGCCGATGGCGCCGCTCTGATCGATTGGATCGCTGATCAGGCCTTCGGCGGCGGCCCGCTGCTCACCGCTGGAGCGTCATACGGCGCGTACTGCGCAGTGACCGCCGCGCTGGCCCGCCCGAACACCGCGCGCGGGGTGCTGGCCAGCGTCCCGGCGCTGGGACTCGGGGAAACCGCGAGGGAACCCGGCGGCGCGGCGCGGCTTGCGTGCCGACTGGGGTGGTGGGCCGAACACGGCGGCACATCGGAATCTCGGGTGCTGCAACCCGACCTGGACCGGCTGTCAGAACTCCCCGTCACCGGACTCGTCGAGCGGGTGCTCGGCACGACTCCGCCGGGCTGGGATGCGATGTGGACGGCGCCGCGCCGTGACGAGCAGTTCTGGACTGGGCTGCGCGAGCTGCGCATGCCCTTGCTGGCTGTCGGAGGCGCGCACGACCCGTTCGCCTCGCACACCGTCGAACTCGCCGAAGCGTGGGGCGGCCCGACGCGCCTGGTCATCGGACCTTGGGGCCACGAACTCGATGCGCGCGATCCGGGTGCCGCGCTCGGTGGAAAGCGCATCGGTTCGGTGTACGTGCGGTGGGCACGTCAGGTCTGTGGCGGAGAAATCGGCGGGGACAAAGGCGTGATCGCCGTCGATCCGCACGGCGGGTGGAGACACCTGGTGTCCCGTCGTACGAGGTTCCCCTGCGCGGTTTCGGATGGCACCTTCGTAGCCGATCCGTCAGCCCCGTTCCGTTCTGACACCGATTGCGGGGACCGGTCACTGCTGCGCACAGACCCGCTCGTCGCGGGTGAAATCGCAGGTCAGATAACTATCACGCTCGACGCCGAGGCTGATGCCGTCGACGCGGACTGGGTGGTGCGCCTTGCGCTGCACACCGCTGATCAGGTCGTGCCCCTGACGCACGCCATCGGCCGGTACGAGCACGTGCCAGGACATCGCCGCGAGGTCGTGATCACGACGCCGCCTGTCGGCGCGAAGGTTCCCGCAGGCGCGCGGCTCGTCGTCGAGGTCGCCGGTCACCACTGGCCCGCGCACGCCCGGAACCCGCACACCGGAGTCGATCCGGTCGTCGCCACGGAACTGCTGCCCAGCGCACGTCGCGTGCACGCAGCACGCCTCGATTTGCCTTGGCGCCAAAACGAATTGCTCAGTCCCGACCTGGAGGTCGTCTAGATGCCCGTCACTCCGACGATGCCGGTGGAGTCGTTGATCGACCCGGCCACCGGGATCGTGCGCCGCCTCGTCGACGTCGCCCCGGTCGACGGCGCGCCACCCCGCTACACCGGCGTCACCGCCGAAGTCGCCGACGCACGTCGACTCGGCGCATGGCCCGCCGACCGGGTCAGCCTCGGCACCACCTTCGGCGCACCCGAGGGCGCCCGCGCGGCTGCTCTCGGAGAGGCGGTGGAACGCTACTGCGGCAACCGGGTCGCACCGGATCTCCGGCAGGCGACTGCGGCGGAACTGTGCGGCGAGCGGATGTTCGGTCCCGATGACCTCCCGTTCTTCGCGTCGTGGCAGTACGACGCCCCACGCTGGCCGTACCAGCGGTTCACCGACGACCTGGTGGTGAAGTGGGTGCAGGGCGCCGAGGACGGTCAGCAGTGCTGGCTGCCCGCCTCGTGGGTGTACCTGAACTACCACAGTGGACAACGCCGCCGGGAACCTCGCTTGCACCACCTCAACTACGCGGGCATCGCCACCGGCGTCGACGAGCAGGACGCGTTCCGGCGCGGCTTGCTGGAGCTGCTCGAACGCGACGCCCTGGAGTTGTGGTGGCACCTGGGCGGCCCGTCGCGGGGGATCGACGTCGACTCGGTTCCGGGCCTGGCTGCTGAGCTCACGGGCTCGCGGCTGCAGGTGCACCTCGTCGAGCTGCCCACGGATCATCCTGTTGCGTGCGTGGCGGCAGTGGTGGTGGATCCGGTGACCGGGATCGTCGGCGGTGGCGGCGCGGCGCGGTTCGATCCCGTCGAGGCGTGCACCAAGGCAGTGCTGGAAGCCGTGCACACGTGGGTGTTCACCCTCGGGCTGATCGATCCCGAGGGCTGGGTGTTCGAGGCGATCCGCGCCGGGATCCTGGCCGAAGGTCTCTACCTGCCGTTCCGGGAGGATCGGCGCTACTTGGACGACTGCGGCGCGCACTTCGGCCGCGTGCGGGACCTCGGCGCGCAGGTGCAGGTGTGGCTGGACGAACGCGCGCAGGACCGGCTGCTGCCCCGGTTCACGCGACCTGAGCAGGTGATCGGTGTCGACGATTTGCCGCGCGGTGACCTGGATTCGCTGTTGTCGAGCCTGCGCGGCGCCGGATGCCGGATCGCGCATGCCGACCTGACGACAGAGGACGTGGCGCACACGCCGTTGCGCGTCGTGCGGGTGTGCGCCACGGGCCTGGTCCCGAACGCGCCGGCGGCTTTCCGGTACTGGGGATTGCCGCGGTGGCGCGAGGTCATCGAAGCACGGGGCTGGGCTCGGGCCGCGGACCCGCTCAGCGGGCCTGATGGTCTTGTCGTCGAGCCCCCACCGTTCCTGTGAGCGTCCGGGAATCCCTGCACGCGGCGTGGTGCGGAGAGCTGCCTGGCGACACCGATCACGCACTGCGGCCAGCGGAATGCCGGAGGTGGCCGGGGCCGGAGTTCGTGCTGGGTCGCTGGCCGCGCGGTGGGGTTGACGCGTTGCTGGACCTCGCACTGGCTTCGGCACCAAAGCGGCGAGCCGGGGGAGTGCGGCTGCGACGCGTGCCCTCGGCGGGCGGCCGGTATCCGATCGAAGCGCACGTCGTGCATCGCGGCACCGCATGGCGGTACGACCCGGTGAGCCACGCGCTGGTCGCGCCAACGCCATCCGCGTTATCCACATCGGACACTCGGGTGGTGCTGTCGGTGAATCCGCTCCGGACGTGGTGGCGATACGGCCCCCGCTCGCTGCCGGTGTTGCTGCTCGACCTCGGACACGCGGTAGGTGCGTTGCTGGCCTCGGCTGCGGCACTGGGTCATCCGGCGCGGGCGACAACTGGGCTGGGAGCGGACGTACTGGCGGCATGGGCGGGACTCCCGACGCAGGGCTGGCCCGGATGCGAGCCGGAGTTTCCACTGGCTGTGGTGGAAATCGGCGGACCGCTCACCATCCCGCTGGCGACACCGGCCGAGCATGCTCCATCCCCGGAGGCGGTGCTCGATGACGTCATCGCAGCGCATGGCGAGACGGCGTGGATTCGGCTCACCCAAACGCTGACCGAGCTGGGGACCGAGGCGTCAGAACGGCAGTGGAACGGGCCTGCACCAACCGTCGGTGACCTGCTGGCCCGCGCGACTGCACCGTGGGAGCACGTCACGAGAGGCGATGTTGCGCTTTCGGAGTTGACGGCGCTGTCGGCTTCGGCATCGCCGCTTGCGGTGGGGCGGGTTGCCGCGGTGCGGACGTCTGGGAGTGAATTGGTGGCCGACCTCGCGCCCCGCTCGTGCGGCCAGGCGGAAATCGCTCGATCAGCCGCTCTGTTGCTGGCGACCGGAACGGTCGACCCCGATCCAGCGACGGCCTTCGACGAACACCTCGGAGCGGGCCTCGCGCTGCACGCGGCGTGGCTGACCGCCACCGCGCTGGGCCTCCTGGTGCGGCCGGTCGGCTGCTGGATCGACACGGTCCTGCGGGCTCCGGAAGGCCCGGTCCGCCTGCTGCACGCGCTCGCGATCGGCGGGCGATGAGCACCGAAGAACGTCCTCATCAGCGGATCCGCTGCACACCCGCGTGGAAAGGCAGAACATGATCATCCCAGGCTTGGCGTCGGTGACCTTCCGGCGGCTCGACCCGGCGCAAATCGTCTCAGTGGCGGTCGACTGCGGTCTCCAGGTCGTCGAGTGGGGCGGTGATGTGCACGTGCCCTGCGGCGCCACCGACACCGCGCGGACCGTGTCCGCGTTGTGCGCCGACCACGGCATCGAGATCGGCACGTACGGCTCGTACTACAAAGCAGGGAACACGCCGGAGCACGAGTTCGACGCGGTCGTGCGCACAGCCGTAGCGCTGCGCGCTCCGCGCGTCCGGGTGTGGGCGGGCGTCGCCGGTTCCGCGGACGTGGACGCCGAGCAACGCGCCCACATCATCGCGGACCTCCAGCGCTGCGCGGATTTGTGCGCTGTGGAAGGACTTCAGCTCACCGTCGAATACCACGTCAAGTCCTTGACGGACGACATCGACTCGGTGGTGCGCCTGTACGACGAGGTCGGTCGCGATGCGCTGGTCCCGCACTGGCAGCCGCGCGAGCTGCCGGTGGCCGACACGTGCGTGCGGGAAGTGCGTGCGCTGTTGCCGAAACTGGCGTCGGTGCACGCGTTCTCCTGGGGAGCGGACGGATTCACCGAGCGGCATGCGTTGGCCGACCGCGTCGACGTCTGGGACGCCGTGCTGCGGGAGCTCGCGGCCGACGGTCGGCGGCGCGAGGTGCTGCTGGAGTTCGTGCCCGGGGACAGCGTCGACATGTGCCGCCGTGATGCGGCCGTGCTCCGCGACCGCATCGCAGTGGCGTGCAGTGATTGATCACTCGATCGTGGACAACGTTAGATGAAAATGGTTATCGTCACCTTCGATATCCGAATCGCTCTAGGAGGACCCCGTGCGCGCAGAGCGCAGCACAGCTCGAATGCTTTCCGCCGTTCTGCTCGCTGCAGCCGTCGGGCTCGTCGGCTGCTCCGCAGCTCCGGAAGAGGAGCCGGCAGCTGCCCCCGAGGCCGCTCCGGCGATCGACCGCACCGCGCAGCCGTTGGAGGCGTCGCTGGCCATCACCGATCCGCACGGGCAGGAGGTGACCTTGCCGAAGGCACCTGAGCGGATCGTGTGCCTGAGCGGGCTCTGCGACGACGTGCTCCTCGAACTCGGCATGACGCCGGCCGGGACGAGCAACCCGGACCTGCTGACCCACCCCGCGCTGATGGGGGAGCAGGGCAACACCGTTCCCGTCGTGCAGGGCAGCTTCGGCTCCGAAGACGTCGAGAGCATCGCGGCGCTCAAGCCGGACCTGGTGATCGGGCTTTCCGGCGTGCACGACTCGCTGCGGCCGGCGATCGAAGGTTTCGCGCCGCTGTGGCTGACCGATCCGGCGAGCTGGCAGGAATCGGTCGCCTACCTGCGGAATCTGGGCTCTCTGACCGGGCACGCCGAACAGGCCGTGGCCGCGGAGACGGCCTTCCGGGGCAAGCTCGCTGACGCCGTGCAGGCCACCCGTGAAAGCGGTCAGGCGGGCCAGAAGGTCGTGCTGATGTACGGCAGCGCGGACTCGATCGGCGTGGACACCAGCGATTCCCTCAAGGGTGATCTGCTGGCGCAGCTGTTCGGTTACCCCTTCCCGGCCAAGGGCGCTGATGCCGAGACGGCCAGCAACTACAGCGTTGAGGAGCTGCTCGCCAAACAGCCTGATGTCGCGCTGGTGTATTCGTTGCTGTTCTCGCCCGAGGACCGCACACTCAGCGCGCAGCTCGCCGATAACCCGGTGTGGCAGCAGATCCCGGCGGTGCAGGACCAGCAGGTGCACGAGGTGCACGCCAAGCTGTTCGGTTCCGGCCGCGGCACGCGGAGCCTGGCCGCGATCATCGACGAGTCGATGAAGCTGGTGCCTGCGTCCCGATGAAATCGTGGTTCCGGCACGGCGACCGGCTGCTCGTGGGTGTACTCGCGTTGGCGCTGGTCGCCGCGTCGTTGATGCTCGGCGAGCCGTTCGTGGGCGTGAACCGCCTGCCGCACGCGCTGACCGCCGATGGCGGGCTGGAGCACACCGTGGTCGTGCTGCTGCGCGCGCCGCGACTGGTCCTCGCCGTGTTCGCCGGGGCACTGCTGGGCGTCGCGGGCTTGCTGTTGCAGGAGTCGTTGCGAAACCCGTTGGCAGTGCCGGAAATGCTTGGAGTGTCCAGCGGGGCGTCAGCAGCTGTGGCGGGGTGCGTCGCGTGGGGACTGTCGGTTCCGGGCGCGCCGCTCGTGCCTGCGCTGATGGGAGCCGCCGTTGGCGGTGCCATCACGATGCTGGCCGTCCGCGGTGTGGCCGACCGGGCGGCGGTGCTGCTCATCGGCGCGGCAGTCAGCGCGGGGCTGCACGCGGTGATGCTGACCGCGTTGTCCCTGTCCGACTCACGCGACCAGGGGGTGCTGGTGCGCTACCTGCTGGGCTCCTTGACCGGAACCACGTGGGAAACCGTCGCGGCCCTGGTCCCAGGCCTGCTGATCGGACTGCCGTTGGCCGTGCTCATGATCCCGTCGCTCGGCGTGCTCCGGCTCGGCGACGACACCGCCGCAGCGCTGGGCGCGTCCCCGGTCCGGGCCCGCGCCATGACTTTGGCGGTGGGCTGCGTGCTCACCGCGGTCGTGGTCGGGCCGTGCGGACCGGTGGCCTGGGTTGGTTTCCTCGCGCCGCAGCTGAGCCGGTGGCTGCGTCCGAGCGGCACGCACCGGTCGTGGCTGCTGTGGTCGGCAGCGCTGGGCGCGCTGCTCGTGGTCATGGCGGACCTGCTGGCGCGGACCGTGCTATATCCGTTCGAACTGCCGGTGGGCGGTCTGACTGCCGTCGTCGCGATCTGCGCGGGCGCGCTGCTTTTGGTGCGCCGCAAGAACGCGGTGGTGGTCCGGTGATCCAGCGGATTCCTCGCCCACTGCGTCTGATTGCGTTGCTCGGCGTCGTGGTGGCCCTCGCGCTCGCGCACCTGGCGACGGGTTCTTCAGCTTCGGTCGCCGAGACTTGGGCCGCGATGTTCGGAAGTGGTGACCCGCTGACCGCGCAGATCGTCCACGAGCTCCGGATGCCGCGGGTGCTCGTCGGAGCCGGGGCCGGGATGTGCTTGGGGATGGCGGGCGTCGTGTTGCAGGCAGTGCTGCGCAATCCGCTGGCCTCAACGGACGTGACCGGGGTCGGTTCGGGCGCCGTGCTGGGTGCGGTGGCCGCGACGCTGATGGGCGGCGACTTCACCTCACCGGCCCGGTTGGTCCTGGTCGCGATGATCGGCGGCACGCTGGGCGGTGCCGCGTTGTGGCTGTTCGCGACGCGGGTGGGCAGCGATCCGGTGCGCCTGGTCGTGGTCGGCGTGATGGTGTCGGCCGCGCTCGCGGGCGCGAGCATGGTGCTGCTCACCGCCCGGCCCCAGCTGACCGGATCGATGACGCAGTGGCTGATCGGCTCGCTCAACGGACGCACCTGGGCGCACTGGGCGGCGTTGTGGCCGTGGCTGCTCGCGGCATCGGTGGCGGGACTGCTGGTGTCTGCGGTGATCCAGGTGCTGGCCGTCGACGACGACCACGGAAGCGCCATCGGGCTCGCGGTTTCCCCTTGGCGCAGCGCGGTTCTGCTCGTCGCGGTCGTGCTGACGGCCGTTGCGATCGCTTCGGTGGGAGCGATGGCCTTCGTGGGGCTGCTCGCCCCGCACGCCGCTCGCGCGTTGTTCGGCGCCGATCTCCGCTTCGCCTTGCCCGCAGCCGGATTGTTCGGCGCAGCAACGGTGTGCGCTGCGGACGTCGTCGCCCAGACCGTCACGTCGTGGGCTGCGGACCCCGCGCGTGCCGGAATCCCCACCGGGGCGGTGACCGCGGTGATCGGTGCCGTGGTCCTGATCCGGGTTGCCAGGCGGAGCTCGACCACCGGAGGACAGCGATGAGTTCTTTGCAAGCCCGCGGCGTCACCGTCCGCTTCGTTGACCGAACGGTCCTCGACGGCGTCGACGTCAGCGTCGCCGACGGCGAATGGGTGGCGCTGGTCGGCCGGAACGGCTGCGGGAAGACGACGTTGCTGCGGGTGCTCGGCGGGCTCCGCGCACCGGATGCGGGCGAAGTCCTGGTCAACGGCCGGTCGCTGCGATCGTTGTCCCGCCGCCAGATCGCCCGCGAGGTCGCAGTGCTGCCGCAGTCGATGCCGTCAGTCCCGGGCCTCACCGTGCGGCAGCTGGTGCGCCAGGGGCGGTATGCGGTGCACGGCCCCTTGGGGATGCTGATGGGCGGCGAAGATGCGCAGGTGCGCGAGGCGATGTCGGCCACCGGCGTCGAGGATCATGCGGACGAGCTGATCGACCGCCTGTCCGGTGGTGAGCGGCAGCGCGTGCGGCTGGCGCTCGCGTTGGCGCAGGACACCTCGATCCTGCTGCTCGACGAGCCGACCACTTACCTGGACATCGGCCACCAGCTGGAAGTCCTGGAACTGGTCCGCCGGTTGCAGCGCGAACGCGGGCTGAGCGTGGTGACCGTGCTGCACGACCTCGAGCAGGCGGCGCGCTACGCCGACCGGGTCGTCGCCCTGCGCGAGGGTTCGGTGCACGCGGAAGGCCCGACCGCTGAGGTCGTCGACGAAGAACTGCTGGCATCGGTGTTCGGTGTGGACGGCCGGGTCCGGCAGGACGAACTGACCGGCCGTCCACTGTGCACCTACGATTCGGTGCGTTCCGATTCGGCGTGACCACGGGCTCGTGGACCGTGCTCTGCGCCAGGACGGCGTCGCACCTGGTCGGATGCGGCACCACCCAGTGCCCAGCAGTGCTGGGCGTCCTCCCCCTCAGAACCTGTTTTGAACTCGTTTTGCGTGGCGGTGCGGGTAGCGGAACCTCAGCGCCCGCCTGGTCTGCGGGTGCCCAACTTGATGTATGCCAATACACGGCAGTTGGGCCGTCCTCGCCAGGACGAACGCTGAGAACCCGCGGCGGTGCGAGCTGCGAGGGTGGGCTATGCGCCTGGCGGCGCATCAAAAGCAAAGGATCAAAAACAGGCACTCAGACTCCGGTGCGCATGGTTCCCTCGTCGATGAAGCGCTGGTGCCAGGACAGCGCTTCGCCCAGCAGGTGCGGCGTGTGGCGGCCGTACGACGAGCTCATCGCGCGGTCGAAGTAGTCGCGCAGGGCCGGCCGGAAGTCCGGGTGCGCGCACTGCTCGATGATCCGCTCGGCGCGCTTGCGAGGCGACAGCCCGCGCAGGTCGGCCAAACCCTGTTCGGTCACGATGACGTCCACGTCGTGCTCGGTGTGGTCGACGTGCGAGACCATCGGCACGATCGACGACACCGCGCCGCCCTTGGCCTGCGAGGGCGTCATGAAGATCGACACGTAGGCGTTGCGCGCGAAGTCCCCCGAGCCGCCGATGCCGTTCTGGATCCGGCTGCCCATCAGGTGGGTGGAGTTGATGTTGCCGTAGATGTCGGCCTCCACGATGCCGTTCATCGCCAGGCAGCCGAGCCGGCGCACGACCTCGGGGTGGTTGCTGATCTCCTGCGGGCGCAGCACGATCCGGTCGCGGAAGTCGGCCGCGTTCCGGTTGAAGCGGTCCACCGCCGCCGGACTCAGCGAGAACGCGGTGGCCGAGGCGATCCGCAGCTTGTCGGACTCGATCAGCTGCAGCATCCCGTCCTGGATCACCTCGGTGTAGGCGGTCAGCTGGTCGAACGGCCCGTTGCCGAGCCCGGCGAGCACGGCGTTGGCGACGTTGCCCACCCCGGACTGCAGCGGCAGCAGGCCGCGCGGGATCCGGCCGACGCGCACCTCGGACTCCAGGAAGTCCAGCACGTGCCCGGCGATCCGCTCGGAGTTCTCGTCCGGCGGGGTGAAAACCGTGTTGCGGTCGGGAGATTCGGTCTCCACGACGGCGATCACCTTCTCCGGCGGGCACTCCAGGTACGGCACGCCGATCCGGTCCGCCGGGTGCGTGATCGGGACCGGCTTGCGCTCCGGTGGCAGCGCGGTGCCGTAGTAGATGTCGTGCATGCCGTCGAGGTGCTCGCTCTGCCACGAGTTGACCTCGAGGATCACCTTGTCGGCCCGGTCCAGCCAGGTCTTGTTGTTGCCCACCGAGGCGGAGGGGATCAGGTGTCCCTCGGCGGTGATGCCGCTGACCTCCACGACGGCCACGTCCAGCTCGCCGAAGATGCCCTGCCAGGCCCGCTGCGCGACGTGCGAGAGGTGGATGTCGGTGTAGTCCATCTGCCCGGAGTTGATCCGGTCCCGGGTGACCGGGTCGGATTGGTAGGGCAGACGCATGTCGATGCCGTCGACCTCGGCGAGGGCGCCGTCGAGCTCCGGGGCCGTGGACGCGCCGGTCCACAGGCCGATCTGCATCGGCCGGCCCTCGGCGTTCGCCCCGGCCACCCGCTTGGCCAGCGCCCCCGGCACTTCCTTGGGGTAGCCGGCGCCGGTGAACCCGCTCATGCCGACGTTGTCGCCGGGTTCGATCAGTTCGGCGGCCTCTTCGGCCTCGACGATCTTCGCCGCCAGTTGCCGGTTCCGAATCCTGCCGGTCACTTCCGCCCTCCCGCTGCGCTGGGGTCAAGGGTGTGCGCCGAGGGTTCCTTTTCGCGGCTGAGCGAAAAGGAACCCGACGTGGCGAGGTGTGCCGGAATGTTAGGCACGGAAACGGCCGGAGATGTTTGTGATGCACGACACGTGAATGGCCGTGGGCCCGGTCACCTTGTGCTGCGGATCTCACTTCGGAAGCCGTTGAGCTGCGAGAACAGCGACGAGGAGGTAACGCCGCGTGCCAGTTCGCCGAGCTGCTCGCCGAACTGGGGCGAGTTCGCACCGCGACACCAGGTGTCGGCCAGCGAACATTCCCGGCCGCCCGGACTCCGCCACCCGCACCACCGCGCACGACGAGGATGGAAGGGTGTCCGCCCTCGACGCGCCCTCTTGTCACCTGGTCGAGTCAAAAAAGCGACACCATCGAGTGGTTGAACATGAGTAACATTCTCGTTTTTCGGATCGCCCCGTCGTGTTCGTCCTGATCAGACGGCGTGTTCCCGGGAGCAGATCTGATCGGCCCGTGCTGCCGGTGAAAAGGACTGGGTTAGCGTCCCTCCGGCATTCGATCATCCAGGTCAAGCCGTTGACAGGTGCTTTCCGGCCGACGCCGGACGCTGCAGACGACAGGTGCGCGAACGGGTCAGGAGCCGATACCACCGTGATGGAAATACCTCTGAATGACAACGAAACGGGAGGAATCCATGCGTAGAAGTGCTTGCCTCGCAGGCGCATTCGCCGCTGGCGTCGGACTGCTCGCCGGAGGAACTCCGGCGTTCGCGGACAGCGCGGACGCCGACGGCATCAACGTCGGCAATGGCAACAACATGAACGTGGCGCCGACCCAGGTGTGCGGCAACATCACGGTGACCGGTGGGATCGTGGTGATCATGTCCCCGCAGGTCATCAACTGCATCAACGCGCCCATCGTGGACCACCCGGTGCAGACGCCCCAGGCGGAGGACGTGACGCCTCCGGTGGAGAGCGAGACTCCTGTGGAGAGCGAGACCCCTCCGGTGGAGGACGAGACGCCTCCGGTGGAGAGCGAGACTCCGGTGGAGAGCGAGACTCCGGTGGAGAGCGAGACGCCTCCGGTGGAGAGCGAGACTCCGGTGGAGAACGCGACCCCTCCGGTGGAGAGCGAGACCCCTCCGGTGCTGCCGGTGCAGGAAACTCCGCCAGCACCGCCGGTGCAGAGCAAGACCCCGTCCACCATCGGCGCGACGCCGGCGAAGTCGAACCTGTCGACCGCGCCGTCCCCAGCGCTGGTGCGCGGGCACGTCGCAGTCACGGGCTGATCGCGGCCACCTGCCAGCCTGAACGGGGACAACACGCCGTTCAGGCTGGCGGACGTTCCAGATCGCGGGTGAGGGGCTCGGGGCGCCCGTCTTCAGCGGCGCTGTGGCCGAAGGGGTGCCTGTGGGGGCTCACCGGCTGCGGGGCGCTGGTTTCAGGCGGAAGTCGGCCTCGATCCGGGAAGCGGTTGCCACCAGTCGCGGCACGATGTCGCGTCGCACGCTCTCCTCCGTCGAGCTGTGGGCGTGCAGCGAGACGTTGACCGCGGCGATGACCTTTCCGTCGGCGTCGCGAACCGGTGCTGCGACGCCGCGCAGGCCCTCCTCCAACTCGTTGTCGGAGATGACGAAGCCCTGCTTGCGGATCTTGGCCAGCTCGGCGAGCAGATGCTCGCGCGTCGTCGTGGTGTGCGGGGTGACCTGCGCCAGGTCCATCGACCGCAGCCGGACCTCCAGGTGCTCCGGCGGCATCCCGGCCAGCAGCGCTTTGCCCATGGAGGTCGCGTGCGCGGGGAACCGGGTCCCCACCGGGATCGTCACCGCGAGCAGCTTCGGGCTGGGCACCTGCGCGACGTAGCAGATCTCGTCGCCTTCGAGCACGGCGAGCGCGGTCATCTCGCGCAGTTCCCGGGTGAGCCGACGCAGGTGCGGTTCGGCGATCTGCGGTAGCGAGCGACTTGACAGGTAGGCGTAGCCGAACTCCAGCACCTGCGAGGTCAGCGCGAAGTGCCGCTCGTCGTGCCGCACGTAGCCGAGGTCGACGAGGGTGAGCAGGATCCGGCGGGCCCCGGCCCGGTCCAGACCGCTGGCCTGGGCCACCTCGGTCAGCGTCAGCTCGGACCGGTCGGGGGAGAAGGCGCGCAGCACCGACAGCGTCCGCTCCACCGAGCGCACGAAATGCCCACCGCGTTCTTCAGGCATGCCGACCTCCCCATTCCGACCTGCGATTTTAAGTCATCGCCGAGGAGCGGGAGGACGCACACGTCCGGACCGCACGACTCGGTGTTCTCAGAATCGGCGTGGTGGCAGCATGTTGTGCCATGACGCGGTCGTTCACCCTGGTCCAGCTCCGCTACTTCTGCGCGGTGGCAGAGTTGGAGAACATGACGGCCGCGGCTGCCGCGCTCAACGTCACCCAGTCGACGTTGTCGTCCGCGGTCGCCCAGCTGGAGCAGACCATGGGCACCGCGCTGTTCACCAGGCTCCCGCGCCGCGGGCTGCGCCTCACGCCCGCCGGACGGCGTCTGCACGAGAGCGGACTGCTGCTGCTCGAGGACGCCGACCAGCTGCCGGGGCTCGTGCGGGAGGAGGGGCCGACCCTGGTCGGAGGCCTCACCGCCGGGATCTTCGGGCCGCTCGCGCCGTTCCGGGCCTCGCTCATCCTCGAGGAGTTCGAGCGCGAGCACCCCGGCGTGCACCTGTCGTTCCTGGAGGGCGACCAGGAGTTCGTGCGGCGGGCGCTGCGCGACGGCAGGTGCGAGGTCGCGCTGATGTACGACCTCGGGCTCGGTGGTGAGCTGCCGCGCCGGGTGTTGCGGCGCATCCCGCCGCACGTCATCGTCTCGCCGGAGCATCCGCTGGCCGCCACCCCGCAGCGACCGGTGAGCCTGCGCGAGCTGGCCGACGAACCGCTGATCCTGCTGGACCTGCCGCACAGCCGCGAGTACTACCTCAGCCTGTTCAAACTCCTCGGCGTCGCGCCGAAGATCCGCCACCGCGCCAGCGGGTACGAGACCGTCCGGGCGTTCGTCGCCCGCGGGCACGGCTACTCGGTCCTCAACCAGCGATTACCGCACGAGCTCACCTACGCCGGCAGCCCGATCGTCCCGCTGCCCGTGGTGGAGGAGCTGCCGCCGATCGAGGTGCTGCTGGTGCGGCCCGCCGGGACTCGCCCCACCTTGAAGTCACGGGCCTTCGAGGAGATCTGCCTGCGCGTCTACGGCGTGGCACCGGGACCTTCCATCGACTGAGCCGATCGCGCAGTTCCAGTCGAATCTGTTGGACAGATCATATCCGGCTGACCAGCATGGGCACACCTGCGACGACGAGGTCTCCGGTTCCTCGCCGCACTTCCTGTTGGGAGCAGCCCATTGAGGACCAGCGCACGTACCGCTTCCGGCGCCCCGACCCGCCCCACTTCGGGCCTGCAGAAGCGAGTCCTGGCCGGTGGCAGCGTCGGTCAGTTCATCGAGTTCTACGACTTCACGCTCTACGGCCTTTCCGCGGTCACCCTCGCCGCGTTGTTCTTCCCCGGCGGGAGCCAGCTGGCCAGCATGCTGTCCACGTTCGCGACCTTCGGCGTCGCGTTCTTCGTCCGCCCGCTCGGCGGCCTGTACTTCGGCGCCCTCGGCGACCGCATCGGTCGGCGCAAGGTCCTCTACATCACGCTGCTGACCATCGGTTTCGCGACGACGATGATCGGCCTGCTGCCCAGTTACGCCACGATCGGCGCCGCCGCGCCCACCCTGCTGGTGCTGTGCCGCCTGGCGCAGGGCTTTTCGGCCGGCGGTGAGTCCGTGGGCGCACCGGCTTTCGTCTTCGAGCACGCCCCGCTGGACAAGCGCGGGTTCTGGCTCGGCATCACCCTGTCCGCGACGGCGCTGCCTTCCGTGTTCGGCGGAACCCTGATCTTCGTGCTGTCCAACGTCCTGAGCCCGGAGGCGTTCCAGTCCTACGGCTGGCGAATCCCGTTCCTGCTGGCGCTGCCGCTGGCCTTCATCGGCCTGTGGATCCGCAGCCGGACCGAGGAGAGCCCGGCGTTCCAGCAGGTGCTGCAGAAAGCAGAGGGGCGCGAGCACGCCCCGGTCCGGGAAGCGTTCCGCGAGAACAAGGTCCGCATGCTGCAGGTCGGCTTCGTCATGGGCCTGACCGCGCTGGGCTTCTACTTCCTCAGCGGCTACTTCGTGTCCTACCTGCAGGATTCCGGTGGCCTGAGCCGGGAGGAGTCGTTGCTGGCCAACGCGGCGGCGATGCTGCTCTACGCCGTGCTGCTGCCCATCGGGGGCATCGTCGGTGACCGCGTCGGCCGAAAACCCATGCTGCTAGCGGGATCCCTCGCCCTCGCGGTGTTGGCCGTGCCGTCGTTCAGCCTGGTCACCAGCGGTTCTCTCGGGCTTGCACTGCTCGGCCAGTCGTTGTTCGTGCTGTGCCTGATCACCTACGGCGGCGGCTGCTACGCCTTCTTCGTCGAGATCTTCACGACTCGGACACGGTTCACCTCGGCCGCGGTGAGCTACAACGTCGCGTACGCCCTGTTCGGCGGCACGGCGCCATTCGTCGGCACCTACCTCGTCGGGCGCACCGAGCTGCCGTCGGCGCCCGGCTGGTACATGGCCGTGGCCGGGTTGATCGTCTTCGTACTGCTGATCGCCACCCGGGTGCCCGAGACCCGGCAGCGCGTGGATGTGGAGGTTGCCCGATGAGTTCCGAATCCTTCCTGACCGACTTCCACCAGGTCGCCGCGATCGGGGCGACGCCCGCGAACGGTGTCGAGCGACAGGCGGCGACCCCGGAGGACAAGGAGATGCGGGACTGGTTCGTCGCCTTCGCCGAAGAGCGCGGCTGGTCGGTCCGCGTCGACTCCATCGGCAACCTGTTCGCCCTCGTGGAGTGGCAGCCGGGCGCAGACTACGTCCTGGTCGGCTCGCACCTCGACAGCCAGCCCCGTGGTGGCAGGTTCGACGGCGCCTACGGCGTGATCGCAGCCCTGCACGCGGCGGACCGTCTCGCCGCCCGGGTGGCGAAGGGCGAGCTGGCACCGAAGTACAACCTCGCCGTCGTCGACTGGTTCAACGAGGAAGGCGGCCGGTTCCCACCGTCGATCATGGGCAGCTCGGTCTTCGCCGGGCTGCTGGACGAGCAGGAGATGCTGCAGGTCACCGACCTCGCGGGCGTCACCGTCGCCGAAGCCCTGGACTCCATCGGCTACCGCGGCACCGACGAACGGCCCACCCCGGCCGCCTACGCCGAGATCCACATCGAGCAGGGCCCGATCCTCGAGCGGGAGGGCATCGAGCTCGGCGCGGTGGACCACAGCTGGTACACCCAGAAACTCGACGTGGAAGTGCTGGGGGAGCAGTCGCACACCGGCGCGACCGCCATGGCCGACCGCCGCGACGCGCTGGTGGCCGCGTCCAAGGTCGTGGTGCTCGTCCACGACGTGACCAAGGACTTCCAGCCGGAGTCGATCGTGTCGTCGGTCGGCCAGCTCACCCTCGAACCGAACTCGCCGATCGTCGTGCCCCGCCGCGTCCACCTCGTCGCCGACATCCGGGCCAACACGCCGGAGATCGTCCGCGAAGCCCGCGCGCTGCTGCTGGAGCGGATCGCAGCCGTGGCGCGGGAACACGACCTGACCATCGACGTCCGGGACTTCGACGTCCGGCCGGTCCAGAGCTTCCCGGAGGAAGGCCTGGAGCTCAGCGAGAAGGTGGCCGCCGAACTCGGCATCGGCATCCGGCGGATCAACACCATGGCCGGGCACGACTCGGTGGCGATGAACCGCATCGTCCCGGCGCTGATGATGTTCATCCCGTCCATCGACGGCGTGAGTCACTGCGAGCGCGAGTTCACCAGCGACGAGCAGATGTCCGTGGGCGTGGACGCGCTAACCGAGGCGACCTGGGAACTGCTTCAGGGCGGGCTGGACCGGGAGGAGACCGAACGATGACGGATTCCCAGGGCGAACTCGCCTACCTCGACGCCGTCTCCGCCCTGCGGGCTTTCCGCGGCTTGGAGCTGTCACCGGTGGAACTCTTCGACGCCCTCGTCGGCCAAACCGAGCGGGTCAACAGCGGAATCAACGCGTTCACCGAGACCCTTTTCGACGAGGCGCGGGCCGAGGCGGAACGTGCTGCTGAGGCCTACGTCCGCGCGGCCCGTTCCCCGGAACCCACGCCGCCACTGCTCGGGATTCCCTTGGCAACGAAGGAGAAGCACAACCTCGCTGGACGGCGGATCGAGCAGGGATTGGCCACGCACGCCGGTCGGGTGGCCGACGCGGACCACCCCGTGGTCGAGCGCATCCGGCAGGCCGGCGGAGTCATCCACGCCCGCACGACCACACCGGAGTTCAGCTGCGCCACGGTGACGCACAGCGCCATGTGGGGCGTGACCCGCAACCCGTGGAACCTCGACGCAACGCCGGGCGGTTCGTCCGGCGGGGCGGGTGCTGCGCTGGCCGCCGGTATGACGACGTTGGCGACCGCGTCCGACATCGCGGGCTCGACGCGCGTGCCCGCAGGATTCACCGGAACCGTGGGCTACAAGGCACCGTACGGCCGGATTCCGGGCCTTCCGCCGCTCAGTGGTGACTGGTACCGCGGCGACGGACCGATGGGGCGCACCGTGGCCGACACGGCGCTGCTCGCGTCGGTCATGTCCGGACGGCATCCCGCTGACCACACCTCGTGGGGACCGCAGGGCGTGCCGATCGCACTGCCGGAGGATCCGGTGACAGCACTGCACGGCGTACGGGTCGGCTTGTCGGTGCGGCTCGGTGACTTCCCGGTGGCACCCGAGGTCGAAGCTGCCACGCTGGACGTGGCGACCCGGCTGGAGCAGGCCGGTGCCGTCGTCGTGCCGGTGGAGCTGCCGTGGACGAGCAGCCAGGTGATGCGCACGATCTTCGCCCACTTCGGCCAGCTCCTGGGGCCGACGATGGAGCGGGAATCCGGTGGCGTGGAGACGCTGGCGTCGTACGCCCAACGCTTCATCGCAGATGCCCGCCGCCAAGCCGAGTACAACGGCCTCGTCGACTCCCTGAGCCTGGACGCCGCAATGCAGCGCGACCTCGCCACTGCGATGGCAGACGTGGACGTGCTGATCTGCCCGACCAACGCGGTGACCGCACTGGCAGCCGACGGCGACTACCTCGACGGCGTCGACGTTGGCGGAAACCACCACGGGCACTACTGGGAGGCGCACCTGACCAGCCCGTTCAACGTCGCCAACCGGTGCCCGGTGCTGTCGGTGCCCAGCGGTGTGGCGGGCAACGGCGTCCCGACCGGGGTGCAGGTCGTGGGGCACCCGTTCGACGAGGAACCGGTGTTCCGGGTCGGCGCCGGAATCGAAGCACTCGTACCCCGCGCACCCTGGCCCATGCTCGGCTGACCACGCCACATCGTCCACAACGGATTGCTGCTGAGATCATCGCAGTTCGCCGACGGCTCAGACGAGGTCTTGCGCGATGCTGACCTGCGGTTCGTCGGCCAGCAGCTCACGAGCGTGCTCGGCGGCGAACGGATCGTGGTCGACGTAGGCGACCCGGATGTCCGGATCATGCCGGTGAGCGATCTCGTGGACGTTGCCGACCGTGGGCACCCCGGAACCCAGGTCGACGAACTGATCGACGCCCTGCTCGCACAGGTATTGCACGACCCGCCCGAGGAACCACCGGTTCATCCGCGCGAACCGCAGGATCTCCGGGGTTATCGCCATGACCTTCTCAGCCGCTTCGCGATCAACGGGTCTCCGCGGACTGCGGTCCGGGCGCGTCCGGCGACTTCAGAGGTTTGTCCGTGTGATCTGCAGAGCCAACTGCGACTTTCCGGAGTTCCCGGGGGTGAGCTGCGTGACGTCGATCGTCGGCGGGTGGGCGAGCGGGTAGAACGGATGCATGCCTGAAGAGGGTGTGACGGCGTTGGTGGTGCCGATACCGGAGGCTGACCCACTGCTGGTCGCAGTGGCGGTGCGGTTCCCGGACGCGGTACGACCGGTGCCCGCGCACGTATCGCTGCTGTACCCGTTCGTGCCGACCGAAGCGGTCGACCAGCGGGTTCTCACTGGTCTGGCCGAGGTGTTCGCCGGGCAGCCACGGTTCCAGGTGGAGTTCGGCAAGTGCCGCCGCGAAGGTGGATTCGTCTCTCTGCTGCCCGATCCAGCTGACGGGTTTGCCGAGATGATCAGCGAGATCCGCCAACGGTGGCCGGATCTGCGCCCCTACGGCGGCCGCTTCGGAAACGACGTCGAAGCGCACCTGACCGTCGCGCTGAACACTTCGGATGAGACGGCGGAGGTGGTGGAGCGCGGAATCATCCCGGAGTTCGCGTCCATCCGCGCCGAGGTTCGTGAGGCGTGGCTGATCAGCTTCAGCGGCCGGTGGCAGCTGCGCCAGAGGTACGAATTCACCAGTTGAAGGCTTTCCTGGCGTATCCGTGAGAAGCGCGGCTCTGGAACGTGGTCGTGGTGAGCCAGTTTTGGGCAGTGATGATGTGGGTGGTGGTTGCCGGGGTGTCTGACTCGGCATCTACCAGCTGTTCCTCGACTTCGAGCACGCCGGAACTGTCCGCACCGCGCAGTTCACCGTGGCCGCCAAGTGAACCGGCTGCAGCGGGTGGGCTCCGCCGGGGCTCACCCGCTGCTCACTCGTCGAGCTCGCCCGACATCAACCGGTGGACGACGTTCGCCAGCAGGTCGGTGCCCGCGCACACGTCGCGGTCGTGGGTGAATTCGCCTTCGTTGTGGGAGATTCCCTCGACGCTGGGGACGAAGAGCATGATCGAGGGCGCGACGTCCTTCATGTTCACCGAGTCATGACCGGCGATGGTCATCATCCTCCGGTGGCTCAGCCCCAGCTCGTCCGCTGCTCGGGCGGCGAGTTCGACTCCTGTCGGCGGGAAGGGCGCGACTCCCCAGCCGTGTGTTTGGTGCAGTTCGATGCTGACGGCCGCGCGTTCCTCGATCTCGGAGATGGTGGTGGCGAGCTTCTCCGCTGCGGCGTCGAGGACGGTTTCATCGGGCGAACGCAGGTCGAGGTGCATGCGGACCTCCCGCGCCACCACCACAGGTGAGTTTGGTTCGATGAACATCTCGCTCACCGACGTGTGCAGCGGGGCGCTCTGGCTCTCCTCGGCCAGTTCGCGTGCGGCGACCACCAGGAGCGAGGCGCTGAACAGGGCGTCGCGGCGGTCCGGCATGATCGTCGACCCGGTGTGCGACTGGTCGCCGCGGACGACCACCTGGTACTTGCGCGCCGCCCAGGTCGAGTCCACGAGACCGATCGTGATTCCGTCGTTCTCGAGCTCGCGGCCCTGCTCGATGTGGATTTCGGCGTAAGCGGCCACGCCCGGACCGGTGTAGTTGCCGATGGTTCCGATCTCGTCGAGCGCGGTGCGCACCGAGATTCCGGCGGGATCGGTTGTGGCCAAAGCGGTTTCGGCGGGCAACTTGCCGGTGAAGACGGCGCTGCCCATCATGCTCGGCTTGAAGCGAGAGCCCTCTTCGTTGAACCAGTTGACGACGGCGACGTTGTAGCGCGGGGACGTTCCCTCGGTCTTCCAGCGCTCTACTGCTCGGTGCGCGGCGTGGGCTGCGGCCAGAACGCCGTAGGCGCCGTCGTAGCGGCCGCCGCGCGGTTGGCTGTCGAGGTGCGAACCGGTCAGCACGTACGGTGCGCCGGGGACGATGGTGAAGAGGCCGAACTGGTTTCCCACGGCGTCGTAGCGGACTTCGAATCCGCGGCTGGTCAGCCACTCGTGCAGCCAGGCGCGCTGCTCACCGTCGGCCGAGGTGGCGGCTTGGCGCTCGACCCCGCCAGCGGGCGTCGCCCCGAACGCCGAGAGTTCCGCGAAGTCGTCCAGCAGAGCGGTGTCGTGCTGTTTCAGAACCGGCGAGACGTCGTCCATGATCCCTCCCGGGTTTCTCGATGCTGGACCTCGTCGTCCATTTGAACTGAGCGCCTGCCCGCCCAACATCGCACTTCGCCCCCAGATACGACCAGATTCTTGTGCTCCTGCACAGTGTCGTAATCGTCCGGAAGTTGTCCACAGGACGTCGGAGCTGTCCACAAGTCGGCTCCACCGCTGGGTTTTCGGGGATCAGATCTGGTCGTCTTCCTGTTGGTCGCGGGCCATGGCGACGAGGACTGCGGCAGCGTGTTCGGGGCGGGTGACGTCGCGTCCGGTGAGTTCAGCGAAGCGGTGCAGCCGGTTGAGCACCGTGTTGCGGTGGCAGAAGATCTCGTTGGCGACAGCGCTGATCGAACCGGACTTCAGGTAAGCGCGCACCGTCTCGAACAGCCGCTCCCGCTCGTGCGGGGTCGTGGCGTCCGTCGACGGCAGCACTTCGTCGCGCAGTGCTGCGCTGATCTCCGGTAATCGTGCTGCGACGACGTGAGCCCACCGCTCGACGAGCCGGTGCGGACCGCCTTGTTCGGCTGAGATGGTGGCGGCGACCTCCACGCTGATCCACAGCGCCCGCGGGAGGTCGGCGAGTCCGTTCGCGATCGGGCCGATGCCGCACGGCACCGCGTCGAGCCAGCGGGCCGGTGCTCCGTGCGACCGGGGCGGCAGTTCGGCGATGAGGATCTGACGTCGGTCGATGGTCTGCACGTGGACCGGAACCGCGCTCGCGCGCAGCTGATCGGCGACTTGGCGCAGCGGCCGCGGCGCGTCGGAGGGCGCGGCAGCGACCAGGAACTGGCCCTTCTGTTCCATGTCCAGCACTTGCGCGACCTGCGCGACGATCTGCGCATCGCGGCCTCGGGTCGCCAGCAGCGAATCCACCAGGCGACTGCGTTCGTGCTCGCGTTCCCCGGCCAGCGCGGCGGCTTCCTTCGCGTAGGCCATGTGCACCCGGGTGCTGTAGTCCTCGACGACATCCCAGACGCGAACGGTGTTGTGCACCATGCGTGGGAGTTCGGATGCGTCCACCCGCCGCAGGAATGCCGACCACAGCACTCGGAAGTCCAGTCGCACCGCGCGGAGCAGCACGTCCAGCGGCACGCCGAGGTGCACGCGCCGGCGTCCGATCCGTTCGCAGGAGTCCTCGAGCCGCTGTGGAACGGGGAGGCTCGCGATGGTGCGCAGGAGCAGTTCGATGCTGGCTGCCGCGTCGTGGCGCAGTTCTTCCTCGGGGACCGCGCCGCTGGCGTAGGGTTCGATCGCGCTGAGCTCGGCGAGGAAGTCGTCGACGAGTTCGTCCAGGTCGTTCAAGCACGCGTGCACCAGGTCGCGGAGCTGACTGGCTGACATGACCTCGAGGTGCGGCATGTGCGTGCGCCCATCTCGTCGGGATCTGCGGTGGTCGATCGCTCATTATGCTGGGCGATCCGCCAACGTCCAGGCCCGATTTCCGCCTCCTGGCGCAGCGATCGCCGTTCATCCGGCTGTGCATCTGCCCAGGTTCGGGGCTGGAGGTAGCGACGTTTCGTCATTGTGCTGGGCCCCTGCCGCGCGCACGCTGTCCGCAACGATTCGCCGGGTTTACCAACGGAGTTGCCATGACATCTGCTGCGACGAGGGGCAAACCGCGCGTGACCGATGCAGAAGCGAGGCGGATCGCTTTCGCCGCGTTCGTCGGCACCGCGCTCGAGTGGTACGACTACTTCCTCTACGGCACAGCCGCTTCGATCGTGTTCAACCGCCTCTACTTCGTCAGCGGTGACCCGCTGGTGGCCACGCTGGCGGCGTTCGCGTCGTTCGCCGTGGGGTTCGTGGCCCGGCCGATCGGCGCGGTGATCTTCGGGCACGTCGGTGACCGCCACGGACGGCGCGCCTCGTTGCTGATCACGGTGACGATGATCGGATTGGTCACCGCCCTGATCGGTGTGCTGCCCGACTTCGCCGCGATCGGTGTCGCGGCGCCGATCCTGCTGACGCTGCTGCGAGTGCTCCAGGGCATCGCCGTCGGCGGTGAGTGGGGCGGTGCTGTGACGCTCGCGGTCGAGCACGCACCGCCGGAACGCCGCGGCCGGTACGCGGCGCTGCCGCAGGTCGGCTCGCCGATCGGAACCCTGCTGTCCTCGGGCGCTTTCGCGCTGGTGTCGCTGATGCCCGCCGAGTCTTTCGACGCCTGGGGCTGGCGACTTCCGTTTCTGGCCGCGGCTCCGCTGCTGTTCGTCGCGCTCTACCTGCGTCGGCGCATCGAGGAATCGCCGCTGTTCACCGAACTGCTCGAACAGCAGGAGCGCTCATCGCTGCCGGTCGTGGAGGTCCTGCGCAAGTCCTTCGGCCGAGTGCTGGCCGGCCTGTCCGCATCGCTGCTAGGCGTGGGCGGGTTCTACCTGCTGACGACGTTCGCGATCAGCTACGGAACCGAAACCCTGGGCCTGTCCCGTTCCCTGATGCTCGGAGCGACGCTCGTAGCGGCGGTTGTGGAGATCGCAATCCTGCTGTTCTTCGGCCGCCTGGCCGAACGGATGGGCCCGGGCCGAGTCTGCGTCGCAGGAGGCATCGCCTCCGCGCTCGTGGCCTTCCCGGTGTTCTGGCTGATCGACACGAAGAACCCGATCCTGGTCGTCCTGGCGATCACCATCGGAGTGGCATGCCTGTCAGTCCCCTACGCGGTCTCGGGCTCGCTGCTCACCGAACTCTTCCCACCCCAACTGCGCTACAGCGGCGTCTCCATCTCGTTCAACCTCGGCGGAGTGGTCAGCGGTTTCGTCCCCCTGATCGCCACATCGGTCCTAGCAGCCAGCGGAAAGCAATCCTGGTCAGTAGCCCTGGTTCTCGTAGTCCTAGCGGTCTTGACCGCAATGGGCGGAGCCTTCGGAGAACGCCTCCGACTCAAGGACGAGGTAACCGCCACCTGATCCCCGCCGCCCCAACGGCGAAGGGCACCTTCGACCGTCCCACCCGTCGCCCGACCGCCACCCCCAAGGTGCCCTTCACCCGGACTGCTCGTGATGGCTGATTTCTGCCAGACCCAAGGGGCGGCCTTCAGAAGAATCGACGTATGCGTTCTCGGTGCGTGCGTGGATGAGCGTGGACACGTTGGTCGCGTTGCTGGTGTTCCTGTTCCCGCTCGCGTACAGCCCTGGCCCGGGTAACGCGTTCTTCGCTGCGATCGGTGCGTCGAAGGGGCGGCGCGGCGCTGTCCCGGCGTTCGCCGGTTATCACATCGCGACGTTCGTCGTGACTGGCCTGATCGGCCTTGGCATGGGCGTCACGATCCTGAACCATCCGGTGGTCGCGAAATCGCTCAGCGTGCTCGGCAGTCTCTACGTCCTCTGGCTGGCGTTCGGATTCATTCGCGCGGCCCGCGCCAAGACGTCGCCGACGACCGGGGACGCGTTGCCGGAGGAGCAGAGCGTCGGGTTCTGGACCGGTGCGATCGTGCTGCTGCTGAACCCGAAGGCGTACTACATCATCGCCGTGATGTTCATGCAGTTCCTGCGTCCACCTGTCAATGACGAGGTGCTAGCAGTCCTGGTGATCACCACTGTCTTCACGCTCAACAACCTGATCGCGTTCATCGTCTGGGCACTGGGTGGACGTGCCCTCGCGATGCTGTTCCGAGGTGCAAGGTCGGGGCGATGGATCGACTACCTCTTCGCTGCGACGCTCATCGCCGTCGCGATCTGGATGGCAGTTCCGCTGGTCGCGTAGAACTTTCCCCGGCGCATCGCAGCGCACCTCTACCCCGGCATCCCCCAGCGCGAGCCATGCCAGCCCGTCCTTCCCGCGACTGAATGCGGGAGAGACGGGCCGGCCAACCCGTTCACGGTTGGCGCCGGGGGAGGGGTCAGAGGCGGCCGCCGGCGTTGGTGTCTCCGGAGAGGCGTTGGGCGAGGTAGACGGGGACTGTGGAGAAGACGATCAGGACTGCCGCGACCACGTTGACGATGGGGGCTTGGTTGGGGCGGAACAGGTTGTTGAGGATCCAGATCGGCAGCGTTTCCATGCCGGTGCCGAGGGTGAACGTGGTGACGATGATTTCGTCGAAGGACAGCGCGAACGCCAGCAGCCCGCCGGCCAGCAGGGCAGAGCGCAGCATCGGGAACGTCACCAGGGTGAACGTGGTGATTCCGTTGGCGCCGAGGTCCATCGACGCCTCTTCGAGGTTGCCGCCCATTCGGCGCAGGCGGGCCACGACGTTGTTGAACACCACCACGATGCTGAACGTCGCGTGTGCGACGATGACCGTGAACAGGCCGAGGTCGATGCCGAGGATGGTGCGGAAGGCGTTGTTGAGCGCGATTCCGGTGACGATGCCCGGCAACGCGATCGGCAGGATGACCAGCAGCGACACCTGGTCGCGGCCGAAGAACCGGAATCGCTGCAGGGCGAAGGCCGCCATCGTGCCGAGCACCAGCGCGATCGCCGTCGAGACCACGCCGACCAGTGCGCTCGTCACCAGCGCGTCGAGGGCGCCCTGGTTGCCGAGCGCCCGCTGCCACCACTCCAGGGTGAAGCTCGAGGGTGGCCAGGAGAACGTGGTGTCGGCGTTGACCGAGTTGAGCAGCACGACCAGCAGCGGGAAGTAGATCACCGCCAGGCCGAGCACGAGCGCGCCCAGCAGCACCAGCCGGGTCGTTCGGGTAGCACTCATCGCAGCGGCTCCTAGAGGTTGTCGAGTGCACCGGTGCGGCGAACGGCCGCCAGGTAGCAGAGCATGATCACGACGGGGACGGTGGCCACTGTCGCGGCGAACGGCAGGTTGTTGGCCGCGCCGATGTTGTCGTAGACGACGTTGCCCAGCATCTGGTTGGTGCCGCCGACGATCTTGACCGCGATGTAGTCGCCCAGCGACAAGGAGAACGTGAAGATCGAACCCGCCACGATCGCCGGGAAGACCAGCGGCAGCACTACGGAGCGGAAGCTGCGCCACGGCTTGGCCCCAAGGTCGCTGGAGGCGTCCACAAGGGAGTCCGGAAGCCGTTCCAGACCCGCGTAGATCGGCAGGATCATGTACGGCAGCCACAGGTAGGACAGCGTGATGACGGTGGCGAGCAGTCCGTACCCGGGCGAGTCCAGGCCCAGCGGGCTCAGCAGCCAGTGCACGACGCCGTTGCCGGAGAGCATGACCCGCCACGCGTAGGCCTTGACCAGGTAGCTTGCCCACAGCGGGGTCATGATAGCGATGACCAGCAGGCGTTGCGCCCGGGGCGAGGCGAACTTGGCCATGTAGTAGGCCATCGGAAACGCGATCATCGCGTCCACGACCGTGACCAGCAGGGCGATCCCGAGCGTGCGCAGCGTGACGGTGCGGTAGACCTCGTCGGTGAGCAACGTCGTGAAGTTCTCCAGCGACCACTCGATCACCACCTTGCCGGTGAACGGGTCGGTGCGCCAGAACGCGGTGATGAACAGGGCGGCCAGGGCTCCGAGGTAGGCCAGTCCCAGCCACAGCATCGGCGCGGACAGCAGCAGTCCCAACCGGAGCTTCGGTCTGCGGTACAGCAAACTCGACGACCGGCGCGGTGCGCGCTCGGTGGTGACCGTGGTTGTCATCTCTCTCGTTCCTCGCTCATCGGGGGGTGGGGCGGTCGGTGGCTCCTGCGGGCCACCGACCGCGCGTGCCGCGTCAGCCCTTGATCTCGGTCCAGGCGCGGGTCCACTCGCCGTAGTCCTTGCACTTCACGTCGGTGCGCCCGTCCAGGCACTGCTCGATCGGCGTCGTCCAGTACCAGATCCGGGAGGCGAAGTCGGCGTCACCGGCGTGGTAGGTCGCGCAGTGGTTGCGGTCCTCGGTCAGCTCGCACGCCTTCGGGTTGGCCGGGGACTCGCCGAAGTACTCGGCGACCTTCGCGTTGGCCTCCGGGCTCACGATGTGGTTGAGCCACTTGTAGGCGCAGGTCTTGTGCTGGGACTTCGCCGAGACCATCCAGGTGTCCGACCAGCCGGTGGCACCTTCGCTGGGCAGCGTGGCCGCGATCGGCGCACCTTCGGACTGGGTCAGGTTCACCGTGACCTGCCAGGCGGTTCCGACGTTCGCGTCGCCGTTCTTGAGCGCCTGGCTCTCCTTGAGGTAGTCCGACCAGTACTCGCTGACCATCGGCCGCTGCTGCTTGAGCAGGTCGACCGCGGCCTGGAACTGCTTGTCGTCGAGCGCGTAGGGGTTCTTGATGCCCAGCTCGGGCTGGTGCTGCATCAGGTAGAGCGCGGCGTCGGCGATGTAGATGGGCGAGTCGTAGGCGACGATCTTGCCCTTGTGCGGTGAGTTCTGGTCGAACATCACCGACCACGAGTCAGGGGCGGGCTGCACCTTGTCCGTGCGGTAGGTCAGCAGGTTCGCACCCCAGCCGTGCGGCACGCCGTAGGGGATGCCGTTGACGCTGTTCCACGGCTTGTCCTTCAGGAACGGGAACAGGTCGTTGTAGTTGGGGACCAGCGCGGGGTTGATCGGTTCCACCTCGCCGGCCGCCACCAGCCGCAGCGAGGCGTCACCGGAAGCCGAGATGACGTCGTACTGGCCGGTCTTCATCAGGTTCACGGCCTCGTCGGAGGTGCCGAAGGGCTTGACGTTGACCTGGCAGCCGGTGTCCTTCTCGAACGACGTCACCCAGTCCACGGCCGGGTCGTTGGAACCGTCCTCGGCGTATCCGGGCCAGGCCAGGACGTTGAGCTCGCCCTCGGGCTGGCCGAGCTTGTCGAGAGCGGGCATCGCGGGCGGTGTGAAGCCCTCGGCGCCGGGCGTCGAGTCCGAGGATCCGCCCGTGCCGCAGGCGGTGACCGCCGTGGCGGTGGCCAGCACGCCCGCGAGCAGGCTCAACTTCTTGCGGTGAGGCATCGGATTTCTCCTGTCCGTAGCAGGGATCAGTGATTCGCTTCGGTGAGGCAGAAGCTGTGCTCGTCGCGCCAGACGAGGCGGACTTCGCTGCCCGTGGGGTGATCGAGAGCCCCGGCGCCGGTGTTGGGGCGCACCACCGACAGCCGGGCACCGGCGTGCAGCGACACCTCGTAGCGCACCGACGCGCCGGCGTAGACGGCATCGGTCACCGTGCCGGTCGCGCTGGTTTCTCCCGGTGCCGCGCCGTGTTCGCGGTCGGCGTCGATGCGGATCTTCTCGGGCCGGATGCTGTAGATGCCCCGCTTGCCGATGACCGCTTCCGCGCTGGCGCCGCTGAGCAGGTTCGAGGTGCCGACGAATCCGGCGACGAACGGGCTGGCGGGCCGCTCGTAGACCTCCGCGGGCGTGCCGACCTGCTCGATTCGCCCCTGGTTGAACACCGCGATGCGGTCGCTCATCGTCAGCGCTTCGTCCTGGTCGTGGGTGACGAAGACGAACGTGATGCCCACTTCGCGCTGGATCTGCTTGAGCTCCAGCTGCATCTCCTGCCGGAGCTTGAGGTCCAGCGCGCCCAGCGGTTCGTCGAGCAGCAGCACCTTCGGTCGGTTGACCAGCGCTCGCGCCAGCGCCACGCGTTGGCGTTGACCGCCGGAGAGCTGCGCGGGCTTGCGGTCCCCGTGCTCGCCGAGCCGCACGCTGCGCAGGGCTTGCAGGGCGCGTTCGAGGCGCTCGGCCTTCGGCACCCGCTTGACCCGCAGTCCGTATTCGACGTTGCCGAGCACGCTCATGTGCGGGAACAGCGCGTAGTCCTGGAAGACCGTGTTGACGTCGCGTTGGAACGGCGCTGCTGCGCTGACGTCGTGACCGTCGAGTTCCACGGTGCCGCTGGTGGGCAGTTCGAACCCGGCGATCATGCGCAGCACCGTCGTCTTGCCCGAACCCGATGGCCCGAGCATGGAGAAGAACTCCCCGCCGGCGATGTCGAGGTCGACCCCGTCCACGGCGTGCACCTGGCCGAAGGACTTGCGCAGCTCGCGCAGCCGCACGGCGGGCTCGGAGCCGTTCGCGGCCTCGGCCGACGAGCTGCCGACCAGCGTTGAAGTTGAATTCGGCGACATCGTCTGCCTTTCTGCGTTCTGGGCGGTGGTCAGAAAGCGCTCATGACGTGTTTGACGCGCGTGTAGTCCTCGAGCCCGTAGAGCGAGAGGTCCTTGCCGTAGCCGGACTTCTTGAACCCGCCGTGGGGCATCTCGGCGACCAGCGGGATGTGGGTGTTGATCCAGACGCAGCCGAATTCCAGCTCGCGGGACAACCGCGTGGCACGTCCGTGATCAGTGGTCCACACCGAGGACGCCAGGGCGTAGTCGACGCCGTTGGCCTTGGCCAGCGCGTCGTCCTCATCGCTGAAGCGCTGGACGGTGATCACCGGGCCGAAGACCTCGTTCTGCACGATCTCGTCGTCCTGGCGGACCTCGGAGATCACGGTCGGCTCGAAGAAGTAGCCCTGGTCGCCGACGCGCTTGCCGCCGGTGCGGACGACGGCGTGGTCGGGCAACCGCTCGATGAACCCGGACACCCGCTCCAACTGGGCGGCGTTGTTCAGCGGGCCGTAGGCCACGTCCTCGTCGTCGGGCATTCCGGTGCGCATCGCCTTGGCCTGCTCGACCAGCGCGGCGACGAATTCGTCGTGCACCGATTCGTGCACCAGGACCCGGGTCGCGGCGGTGCAGTCCTGTCCGGCGTTGAAGAAACCCGCGGCGGCGATGCCTTCCGCGGCGGCGGACAGATCGGCGTCGGCGAAGACCAGCACCGGAGCCTTGCCGCCGAGTTCCAGGTGCACGCGCTTGAGGTCGGTGGCCGCGGCCCCGGCGACCTCGATTCCGGCGCGCACGGAGCCGGTGATCGACGCCATGGCCGGCGTCGGGTGCGTGATGAGCGCGCGGCCGGTGTCGCGGTCGCCGCACAGCACGTTGAACACACCGGGTGGCAGGAACTCGGAGCAGATCTCGGCCAGCAGGAGCGTCGACGCCGGGGTGGTGTCGGCGGGTTTGAGGACGACGGTGTTGCCCGCGGCCAGCGCCGGCGCGATCTTCCAGATCGCCATCAGCAGCGGGTAGTTCCACGGCGTCACCTGCGCGCACACGCCGACGGGTTCGCGGCGGACGTAGGAGGTGTGCCCGGTCATGTACTCGCCCGCGGCCTTGCCCTCCAGCACTCGTGCCGCGCCGGCGAAGAAGCGCAGCTGGTCGAGGACCATCGGGATTTCCTCGGCGTGGGTGAGTGCGATCGGTTTGCCGGTGTTGGCGGACTCGACGCGCACGATCTCCTCGGCGCGGGACTCGATCGCGTCGGCGATGCGGGTCAGCGCGAGCTGGCGTTCGCCCGGTGTGGTGTCGCGCCACGTCCGGAAGGCCGCTGCCGCGGTTCGCATCGCCTCGTCGACGTCCTGGGCGTCGGCGATGGGGGCGGTGCAGTAGGGCTGGCCGGTGACCGGATCGATGATCTCGGCGACGCGGCCCGAGCGGGAATCGGCGTGGTCGCCGCCCACGAAGTGCTTGAGCTCCACGGGATTCCTCCTAGTCAGAGGGGCGGAAGGACCTCGATGAGCCAAAAACATATAAGCCTATATGTAATATGACAAGAGTTTCCGGCAAGATTGGTTCCGCAGGACCGAGAGGAGCTGGGGAAGCACATGGGCGAACGGGTGCCGCATCGCGCGCGATCAGCGATGTTCGCGCCGCTGGACCAGACCGGCCGAGTGGAGGCGGTGACCAGACGCCTGGTCGACGCCATCACGCTCGGCCTGTTCGCCGACGGGGAGCAGCTGCCCACCGAGGCGGAGCTGGCCGGCCAGTTCGGCGTCTCGACGGTCACCATCCGCGAAGCGCTCATGGCCCTGCGGCAGCGAGGGCTCGTCGAGACCCGGCGCGGGCGCAGCGGCGGCAGCTTCGTGCGCGCTCCGCGCGACCACGGCGGCGAGTCGTGGCGCGAGCGGCTGCGCGAGGTCAGTCTCGGAGAGCTGCGCGATCTCGGCGACCACTACGCGGCCATCGCCGGCGCGGCCGCCCGTCTGGCTGCGGAACGCAGCTCGCCGGACGATCTCACGCGATTGGAGCAAGCGGCTGACGACGTTCTCGGCACCACCGGGCACGGCACTGCCCGCGCCGAGCGGCAGTTCCACCTGGAAGTCGCCGCCGCGGCCCAGTCGAGCAGGCTGACCCAGCAGGAGATCCAGCTGCAGGGCGAGCTCGGCGCGGTGCTGTGGCTTTCGACCGGCTGCGAAGGGGGAATCGACGACGTGCACGCCGAGCACCGCGCGATCGTCGAGGCGATCGCGAGCGCCGACGGTCAGCTGGCCCGAACCCTCACCGAGAAGCACATCCTCGAAGCCGTGGATCGCGCGGCTCAGGTCCACCTGAACTTGACCCGGCAGTAGCAGATTTCGGGCAAGGGGGCTGATCTGCGGCGAAACGGTCGAGCACGAGGGGCGACCAGTCGGCGGCATGCCGCTACAGTGTCCGAACATCGCAGCGGGGGGCCGTTATCGGCTTGTGCAGAGGTGGTCGCAACATGAAGGACACACGCACTCTGGTCGGCGACGAGATCTCCGGCCACGTTTCAACACTTGTGGAAGACGTCTTCTCCCGCCTGGTCCCGATTCGCCGCAGCGCCGAGGCGCTGCTCGCCGCGGATTCGTTACGGGCGCGCGATCTGGCCCGCCTGCGACCGGAAGTGGTCGGAGCCCTCGGCGAGCTGGTGACCGGAGCGGGTTTCATCACCGCCCCGAACCTGCTGGTCGACCAGGAACTGGGCTTCCAGTGGTGGACCCAAGCCCCGGGCGAGGACCCCGCCCAACTGCTCATCAGCCTCGATCCGGCCAGCGAGCACTTCCTCGACTACACGAGGCAACCGTGGTTCACGGTTCCCCGCGACACCGCCCAACGCCACATCACCGGCCCGTACGTCGACTACCTCTGCAGCGACGAGTACGCCCTGACCTTCACCGTGCCCCTGATGGTCCGAGACACCTTCGCCGGAGTCGTAGGAGCAGACGTCTTCGTCAAGAACTTCGAGCGCGCCGTCCTCCCGCACCTGCGCGATGTCGGCAGCCGAGCAGCCCTGGTCAATGCCCAAGGGCGATTCATCGTCTCCAACAACATCGGCCAGGTAACCGGCGCTCTCGCCCGCGAACTGAACGTCCCAACGTGGTGGAGCTCAGGCGCAAACCCCCGCCACGACAACGGCCGGATCCTAAAACGCTGCGGAGACACCTCAATCGCCCTCGTAGTGGACACTCCCTGACCCGCACCACGCCGCCACTCGGATCGTGGTGTCCACATTGGTCGGGTGGATGCGGTGGGGGTTAGGTGCGGGCGGTTCTGGCTACGGCTGGGATTACGGCCAGGGCTAGGACTCCGCTGATGAGTGCGAGGGTTGCGTAGCTGGTGGCGGCGACGACCAGTCCGGAGGCCATGCCTCCGCCGGCTCCGGCGAGCGCGATGGCGACGTCGATCTTGCCCTGGGTTTTGGCTCGGGTGGCCAGGGGGACCGTGTCGGAGATGATCGTGGTTCCGCTGATCAGGCCGAAGTTCCAGCCCAAGCCGAGCAGGCCGAGGGCCAGGGCGATCAGTGCGGTGGAGTGCGGTGGGGCCAGGGCTGCGATCAGGCCGGCGGCGAGGAGGGTGACGCCGGAGGCGGCGGCGACGGTCAGGCGGCCGAAGCGGTCCACGAGCATGCCGCTGAACGGGGACGGCAGGTACATGCCGGCCACGTGGATGGCGATGACCAGGCCGGCTGCGCCGATGTCGTGGCCGTTGTGCTGCATGTGGATCGGCGTCATGGTCATGATCGCGACCATGATGAGCTGGGTGAGCACCATGACCGACGCGCCCAGCATCAGGTGCGAGCGGTTGCCGTCCGACTCCGGCGTTTGATCGGCGGAATCCTGGGACTCGGCTGCGATGGCGCGGGCGGTGATCAGGGGATCGGGGCGGAGCATGATCCACAGCACCGCCGCGGCAGCTGCGTAGGCGACCGCGGCGAGGATGAACGGACCGGCCAGGCGCGGGATGTCCAGTGAATCGGCCAACCGGCCGGTCGCGGTGACCAGGTTCGGACCGGCAACCGATCCGACGGTGGTGGCTACCAGGACGGTGCTCACTGCCCGGCCCCGGCGTTGCGGCGCGGCGAGATCGGCTCCGGCGTAGCGGGCCTGCAAGTTGGTGGCGGTGCCCGAGCCGTAGACGAACAGCGCCAGGAACAGCAGCGGCACGCTACCGGTAGCGGCGGCGATGATGACACCGACGCTGCCCACCGCCCCGGCGGCGTAACCGATCGAGAGCCCGACGCGGCGGCCCAATCGTTGCGAGACGCGTCCGACGACGACCGCGGCGGCAGCGGAGCCGATGGTGAACAGCGCGCTGGGCAGCCCGGACAGGCTGGTGCTGGAGAGCATCTCCTGCGCCAACAGCGCTCCGACGGTGATACCTGCGGCGAGACCGGCTCCACTGAGGACCTGGGCGGCTACGAGAACGGCGAGGATGCGCTTCTGGGCTGGATGAACTGCAGCGGGCACGGCAGGCCTTTCGAGCAGGCGGCTCCACCGGTACGTCGGTGGACCGGGCGGGGTCAGCGGGGCTTGGTCTGGGTGATGCGCCACAGGCGGCGTGGAAGCCCGCCCTCTTCGAAGGCGTGGACATCGGGCGAAGTCCACTGCTGCGCGAGGGAGTCGACCAGGTCGCGGGAGAAGAAGTGCACGGCGAAACCACCGTGCTCGTAGATGTCATCGCCGTGCGGGACACCGGATCCGTAGTGGGCATCGCCGGTGTGGCGCACGGTGTAGACGAAAGCGCCGCCCGGACGCAGAACTCGCCGGATCTCCGCGACCAGCGCTCGGATCTCCTCAGTGGACAGTGCCATGCACAGCAACATGTGCGCAAACACGCCGTCCACGCTGGAGTCGGGGAGCGGGATCGGAGTGCGCACGTCGTGGACGATCGTGGTGACCCGGTCGGCCAAGTCGTCCTGCTCCGCCCGGGCGCGGAGTTGAGCCAAGCCGTCCTGGCTGAAATCCATGGCGTGCACGGAGAATCCGCGCTGGGCGAAGTAGAGGCTGTCGCGACCGTGCCCGGCACCCAGTTCGAGGACGGTGCTGCCGGCGGCGAAGACGTCGGCCGCGTGCTGCGCGGGCTCGGACGGGTCGTGCCCGTACATGTGGGGATTGCTCTGGTAGGTGGACTGCCAGTGGTCGCGCTGAGCACGGCCCAGGTCGTCGATCATGGTGCCTCGCATTCGGTGGATCGCCGCGTGGGTTCTGTTGCTCGTCAGGTCGTTTCCACCGGCAGCTCGGCCAGCTGCCACTCGAGCATACCGTCGGCGAGCCGCCGGGCGTTGCGTCCGTGGGCGGTCAGCAGCCGCACGGCGTCGTGGGAGAGCACGCAGAAGCTGCCGCGGCAGTAGGCGACGATCTCCTGATCGGCCGGGATGTCCCCGAGCCGGTCGGCCAGTTCCTCCACCGGGATCGACACCGCGCCCGGGATGTGCCCGGCTTCGTACTCCTCGCGCGGACGGACGTCGAGCACGACGACCTCGCCGGCTTCGGCCCGGCAGAGCAGTTCCTCACGGCTGACGTGCTCGGCGTCGTCGGAGCCGAGGTAGGCGGTGCGGGCCGCCTCCACGTCGGGCAGGTGGGTGCTGGCCACGGTGCGCACCAGCGCGTACAGCGCGGCGACGTCGGTCCCGGCGAGGCGGTAGTAGATCTTGGTTCCCTCGCGGCGGGTGGTGACCAGGTTCGCCTGCTTGAGGGTCTGCAGGTGCGCGGAAGCGGTGGTCATGCCCAGCTGTGCCGTGCGCGCCAACGCCTCGACCGTGCGCTCGCCCTGCGCGAGCAGGTCGAGCAGCTCCAGCCGCTTCCCGCTGCCCAGCGCCTTGCCGACACGGGCCAACTGATCGAACAGCGCCGTCTTCGCATCTCGGTCACTCACCGTTACTCCGATCTTCCTTGGAATAGTGTATGCCCTGGCGCATGGGAACCCGATCGCGGTTTCGGGGTTCATCCGATTCATCGATGCGCGCGTCTTAAAACCTCCGTTTTTCCTGGTCAAGTAGGAAACACGGAGCGTGAAACCGGGTGTCGGGAATGGTCCCCGACGGTGGGGTGATGGACCTGTGACGGGTTGGTGACGGGTGTCTGTCGTACTTCCCGTTAGCGGCTGCTGCCGCTGTCGGAATTCTCGTGAAAGGCGAACTAGGGGGAACCATGTTCGAACACCTGTCGGTGGAGCTGCTGCCGGAGCGCAAGGCCCTCGGTGGCGGCTGGTGGGGCGGTTTCGGCAACATCGACCAGGACGTCGCGGTCCTGCAGAACGTCGATGTCGACGTCGACAACAACTCCTGCTTCGGTAACGTCTGGGTGACTGCGTTCAACAACGCCAACGTGAACCAGAACGCCTTCTGACCGTCCTGAGTCGGCTCAACCCCTGGCCGCCCATCGCTGCTGTGCGCGGTGGGCGGCCAGGCCATCGCATCCACTGTGGATTTCAGGACACGAGTTCCGCCGCTGTATCAGCGACGTGCACGCGGTGGTGATGTCCGTCGATCTTGCCGGAAACCGGCCGCCTCCCCGCGGCGCTGCGTCGAAAACGACGCCAGTTTCCGGCAAAATCGCCGCGCCTGCCAAGGCGGCCACCTACTGCTTCGAACCCGAAGCAACCCCGTCTTCAACGTGCCCCACAAGCACGGCACGAGACCCTGGAAAGCACCCACCGCGGGGCCAGATCGCTGCTAGCGTGACAGGGGTGTTGATCAACAGACCCCGATTACGCCCCCGGAAAGGCCGGAGATGCGGATGAACCCGGCCGACTGCCCCACGCTCCACAACCTCGACAACGCCTCCAGCGCATTCCTCTTCGAAACCGTCGACCTCGGCATGGAATACGTCAAGCAGAGCGAGGGAACCTTCATCCCGTTCGCGACCATCCTGAGCGAGAACGGCGAGAAGGGAATCACGAAGTTCATCGGTGACGAGGACGACGACTCGTGGACGCAGGAGGACATGGTGGCGCTCGGCCGCCAGAAGCTCCGCGACCTCGACGAGGACCCGCACTGCGTTGCGCTGGTCCACGACGGCTACTTCACCGGCGATGGCGGCCGGACCGAGGCAGTGTTCGTAGAGGCCTACGAGCTGGGCCGCCCGACGGGCGTGCACATGTGCCAGCGCTACGAGCGCCGCAACGGCGAGATCAGCCTCATCGGTAATCCGATTCTGTTCGACGACACGGCGGAGCCGCTGGTGTCGGCTGACCGGCAGAAGGTCGAATTCGCCCATCTCAGCTCGGAAGCGAAGCGGTTCGCCCTCGATGCGATCGGCGTCGGGATCGAGGACGTCGAGCCGGAGGCGGCCATCATGACCCCGTTCGCCGCGGTCGTCGGCGAAGACGGTTCGCCCGAGATGTGGCGCCTGGTCGACGACGAGAACGACCCCACGGTGGGCGGCGGCCTGGACCTCGGTCGCGAGCAGCTCGCGTCGGTCGATCGAACAGCCCTTTTCGTCGCACTGGTCTGGGGCGGCGAGAGGCTGGACGACGAAGACCAGGACGGAGCGGTGTTCGTCGAGGTCTACGAGCTCGGCCGCCCCGCAGGCGTGCAGCTGGTCCAGCAGTACCGGCGGATCGACCACGACCGCGTCGCGCTCCTGGGCGACCCGCAGGTGCTGGACGAGACGGAGCCGCTGGTGCCGCCGATCGAGCAGCCCCGATCCGCGGCCTTCGCCAGACTTCAAGAAATGGCCAACCAGAAGCGCGGTTGATCGGCACGGCCCCGTGAGCACTTTTCGTCGCTATAGCAGCGAAAAGTGCTCACGGTGCATTTGTAGCGCGCAGAGTGCGCATAGCTTCGGCGAGCGCCCCCGCTCGTTCCGCAGCGAGCGGTGACAGCACCCGTTCGCGAAGTACTTCTGCGCAGGCCGTGCGGGCGCGCTGAGCGACGTCGAGCCCGTGGTCGGTGAGGGCCGCGTAGATGACGCGGCGGTCGGTCTCGCACGGTTCGCGGCGGATCAGGTCGGCCTTGGTGAGGCGGTCGGCGACCTTGGTGAAGCCGCCGCTGCTGAGCGCGGCCTCCGCCGCGAGCTGGGTCATCGGCAGCCGGTGGTCGGGAGAGCGCAGCAGCCTGATCACGATGTCGAACGAGCCGGGCGCCAGTTCGACGCGGTCGTTGATCTCGTTCATCAGGCGGTCCTGGGTGGCGTGGTAGCCCTCGATGACCAGTCCCCACCATGTGATGACCTCGTCGTCGGTCCGGCTTCTGGGAGAACCCTTCTCGTTCACGTGCGCCTCCTTCTTTCCTGGTCACCAGCCTACCGGATAACTCTCCCCGGATTAATTCTTGCTCGGAAGAGAAATCCGGGATAGTGTCTTCCATGTAAGAGGTTGATGGGGCGTTTCCCGCCCGTCCTGTGAACAGGAGTTGTTTGCCGTGAGCGACGCCGTGAAGGTCAGCATCGTCTACTACTCGTCGACCGGTACCGGTACCGAGATCGCCAACGCCCTGGCCGCCGAGGCCGAGGCGGCGGGTGCCGAGGTTCGGTTGCGTCGCGTCGCCGAGCTCGCCCCGGAGGCGGCGATCGACAGCAACCCGGCGTGGCGTGCCAACGTCGACGCCACCCGCGAGATTCCCGAGGCCACCGCGGACGACGTGGTGTGGGCCGACGCCGTGCTGTTCGGTTCCCCGACCCGCTTCGGCAACATCTCGTCCCAGCTGAAGCAGTTCATCGACACCCTGGGCGGCCAGTGGGTGCAGGGCCAGCTGGCCGACAAGGTCTACAGCGGCTTCACCTCGACCTCCACCACCCACGGTGGTCAGGAGTCCACGCTGCTGGCGCTGTACAACACCTTCCACCACTTCGGTGGCATCGTGGTCGCCCCGGGCTACACCGACGGCGCGAAGTTCGCCGACGGCAACCCCTACGGCACCAGCCACGTCGACGCGCAGGGCGCGAACAAGGTCGATGACACCACCCGCAAGGCCGCGGCCGTGCAGGCGCGCCGGGTCGTCACCATCGCGCAGGCCCTGAAGAACGGCCGCGCCTGATCGATCGGCTGGGCATCCGGCGGCGCGAACCCGGATGCCCAGCCGACACCCGAACCCGCGAGCATCCCCACGAACCGCAGGAGGCGGTCATGTCGATCAGTCCCACCGGTCTGCACCACGTCACCGCCATCGGCGGAAACCCGCAGCGCAACGCCGACTTCTACCTGCGCACCCTGGGGTTGCGCCTGGTCAAGACCACGGTCAACTTCGACGACCCGGGCACGTACCACCTGTACTACGGCGACGGCGAGGGCAAGCCGGGGTCACTGATGACCTTCTTCCCGTGGGACGGCGTTCCGAACGGGCGGCTGGGCACGGGCCAGGCGACCACGACGTCGTTCTCTGTCCCGGCGAACTCGATCGGCTGGTGGAAGCAGCACCTCGAGGAGGCCGGCGTGCGGACCAGCCGCGTCACGACCTCCGACGAGGAGGACACGCTCAGCTTCCGCGACCCCGACGGTCTGTCGATCGCCCTGGTCGCCCACCCGCAGGGCGACCCGCGGGACCAGTGGGACACGGCGCTGGTGCCGGGCGAGCACGCCATCCGCGGCCTGCACTCGGTGACGATGACCGTCTCGCAGGAGACCGCGACGGCCGCGACGCTCGTCGACGACCTGGGGCTGAAGTTCCTGCACCAGGACGGCAACCGGCTGCGCTTCGCCGCTGGTGAGGGCGGTCCGGGAGCCCTGGTCGACGTGCGGGTCGCCCCCGACGCCCCACGCGGTCTGGTCGCCGGCGGCACCGTGCACCACGTCGCCTGGCGGGTGCCGGACGATGCGACCCAGCTGGCCTGGCGCGAAGAGCTGGTCGGCAAGGGCTACGAGGTGACGTCCATCTTGGACCGCCAGTACTTCCACTCGATCTACTTCCGCGAGCCAGGCGGGGTTCTGCAGGAGATCGCCACCGACGACATCGGGTTCGGCGTGGACGAGCCGCTGCTCGAACTGGGCCGCTCGCTGAAGCTGCCGCCGTGGTTGGAGCCCAAGCGCGAGGAGATCCAAGCGGCGCTGCCGAAGCTGGACCTGCCCGACGAGAACAACCCCGAGGTCGCCGAAAGGCTGGCTGCGCAGCGATGAACACCTTGCAACACCGCTTCATCGAGGGAGCCGGGGACGCACCGGTGCTGCTGCTGTTGCACGGCACCGGTGGCAGCCCGGAGGACCTAGTGGGTCTGGCGAAGGAGATCAGCCCGAACTCGGCTCTGCTCGCTCCTGCTGGGCCGGTATCGGAAAACGGCATGGCGCGCTGGTTCCGGCGGCTGCGCGAAGGCGTTTTCGACCACGAGGACGTCGTGGTCCGCGCGAATCAGCTCGCCGACTTCGTCCGCGAAGCACGCAGCAACTGCGGGTTGGAAGACCGGCGAATGGTCGCCGTCGGCTTCTCCAACGGCGCGAACATCGCTGCTGCGACGGCATTGCTGCGCCCCGACGCGATCACCGAAGTCGTCGCGTTCGCGGCGATGCTGCCGGTGCCCGAGCCTCCCGCCGTCGACCTGAGCGGCACGCGAGTGCTGCTGTCGAACGGGACGCGCGACCCGATGGCGCCGGGGGATTCCACGAAGGAACTCGTCGCGAAGTTCGAACAACGCTCCGCCGAGGTGACCACCCACTGGCACCCCGGAGGACATCAGATCACCGAAGAAGGGGTCGAAGCAGCGCGGAACTGGCTGCGGGAGACCTGGTGAGCACTGGGCTTGCCCGTTCGCCGAGGGGCTGAACGGGCAAGCCCAGCAGCTGTCACATCTTTTCCGCGCCCGCCTTGATCGCCTCGCGGATCCGGTAGTAGGTGCCGCACCGGCAGACGTTGCGGATCTCGTCCAGCAGCGAATCGTCGATGTCGCGGCCTTCCCGGCGGGCCTGGTTCACCTTGGCCACCGCCGCCATGATCTGCCCCGGCTGGCAGTATCCGCACTGCGCGACGTCGTGCTCGAGCCACGCCTCCTGCATCGGGTGCAGGTCCTTGCCGACCGTCTTGGGCAGGCCCTCGATCGTGGTCACCTCGTCGTCGGCGGAGATCTCGCTGACGGGCACCGCGCACGGGTTGAATGCCTTGCCGTTGATGTGCGACGTGCACGCCTTGCAGACGTTGATCCCGCAGCCGTACTTCGGACCGCGGATGCCGAGCAGGTCGCGCAGCACCCAGAGCAGGCGTTCGCCGTCCTCGGCCTCGACCGTCACCGTCTCGCCGTTGACCTTGAAGGTGTGGGTGGGCATCAGCTGGGACCTCCAGGACTCAGAGACTGTTGGTGGTTGCCTTGCTTACGGCACTCAGTAGGTGTGGCTCAGGCCGTCGGTCGGCGACGCCGGCACCGGGGGGATGAACGACTTCGGCTCGAAGTGCAGCGGATCGTTGTGGTTGATCGGGAAGTACTGCGGCAACTTCCCGACCGCGCGGGCGTAGGCGCAGGCCGTCGCGGCGAACGCCGAAGCGACACCGGCTTCGCCCGCACCACCGGGCGGGTTGTCCGTGGGCATCACGAAAACCCGGATGTCGCGCGGGGTGTTCCACTGCCGCGTGTAGGCGGTGTTGTCCCAGCTGGCCTCGAGGAAGCGGCCGTCGGAGAGGTGGCTGGAGTTGGTCAGCGCCAGCGCGATCCCGTCGGAAATACCGCCCTGCATCTGCGCTTCCACCCCCTTGGGGTTGATCGCCAACCCGGGGTCGATGGCGAAGGTGACCTTCGTGACCAGCGGACCGGTCACCGCGTCGCGGACCTTGCGGTTGACCGTCTCCGGACGGCAGTCGATCTCCACCAGGCAGGCCGAAGCGCCCTTGTACTCCTCGTGGATCGCGATGCCCTGCGCCATCCCGGCTGGCATCTGCTTGCCCCACTGGCCTTCCTCGGCGACCTTCTGCAGGACCTGCTTGACCCGCTCCTTGCGCAGGTACGCCATCCGGAACTCGTAGGGGTCCTTGCCCAGCTTCTTCGCGATCTGGTCGACCACCAGCTCGTTGGCGGCGCGCACGTCGGGGGAGTAGACGTTGCGGACCGCGCTGGTCGGGAACCGGTCGCGCTCACCGGTTTCCATCAGCTTCTGGTTGATGACACCGAAGTCGTACGGCATGAACTGGGTGGTCTCGAAGATCGTCTCGGCCAGGCTGAGGTTGCCGGCGATCGGGATCTTGCCGATGGAGGCGGTGATCGCCTCGCCGAAGCCGTGCGTGAAGTCGACGGCCACACCGGTGTGCCGGTGCTCGAAGCTCAGCACCTCGTCGCCGACGTGCGCGACGCGGATCCGGGCCGTCACCATTGGGTGCGAACGCCCCTGCCGGGGTTCGTCCGCGCGGTGCCACATCAACCGGACCGGTGCCTTGCACGCCTTCGAGACGAGCGCTGCTTCCAAAGCGCCATCGAAGAACAGCTTCCGGCCGAACGATCCGCCGCCCTCGACGACGTTGAACGTCACCTTGCTGGCCGGCAGGCCCAAGGTCGCGGCGATCTGCTGCTTGGCCGCGATCGGCGACTTCGCCGACGCCCAGATCGTGGCGCTGCCGTCGCGCACGTCGGCAACGGCGGAGTTCGGTTCGAGCGGGGAACCGCTGCGGAAGTGGAAGGTGAAGTCGAAGTCCATCGTCTCGGCCAGCACCGGCAGGTGCGGCACCACCATCGGCAACTCGGCCGACTTCAACTCCGCGCGGATCGAGTCGTCGGAGGAGCCCTCGACCGAGCCTGGCTTCCACTGCACCTTGAGCGCACGGATGGCGTCGATGCACTGGCCGAAGGTGTGCGCCCGCACGGCGATACCGCTGGGGACCTTCTCCACGTGCGTGACGCCGTTCATCGCCTTGACCTCGGCGGCGTTCAGCACGGACGCGGGGCTGCCGCCGACGGTCGGCGGACGGCAGATCATCGCCGGCAGCGCGCCGTCGACCTCCAGGTCCATCGCGAACTGCTTCTGCCCGGTCACCGCGGCGAGCGCGTCCTTGCGGTTCTGCGGGGTGCCGACGATGCGGAACTTCGACTCCGGCTTGAGCTCCACCTCGCGCGCGGTGGTCTTGGACACCGCCGCCCGCGGCACGATCTCGCCGTAGGACAGCGTCTTCCCGGCGCTGCCGATGATCTCGCCGGCCTTGGCCTGCAGGCTGCTCACGGTGTCGCCGAGCAGGATCGCGGCGGCCTCCAGCAGCGCCTGCTTGGCCAGCGCGGCGGCGACGCGGACCGGGGTGTACATCGCGAAGATGGTGTTCGACCCGCCGGTGAGTTGGTTGAACAGCAGTTCCGGACGCGCGGGCGCTAGCGTGACGTTGACCTTCTCCAGCGGCAGCTCGAGCTCTTCGGCGATGATCATCGCGATGGACGTGGTGATGCCCTGGCCCACCTCGGCGCGGGGCATCTCGAAGGAAGCAGTGCCGTCCTCGTGCACCTCGACCTTGATCAGCTGCGAGGTCGGCTGCGCGGCCGCGGTGAGCAGGTCGTTGAGGTCGTAGAGGTCCGCGGGCACCGGGGTGGTGACCGGGGCCGCCTCCGCCGACGAACCGAGCAGACCCGCGTGGGCGGCGGCGACCAGGCTGGTGCCTCCGATCAGGAAGCCGAGGAACTTACGCCGACCCATGCCTTCTGCTGGCACGCCGTGGTGTTCCAACCCTGGCTGTGACATGCCGTCTCCCGTCGCGATGCCGAACGAAATTTCACGCGAACCGAGAGTGAACCGAACTTCTCGCCCCTAACTGTTCAGATCTTGTACACCGGCCCGACCGCATCCGCCAAGACCGTAGTGATCTTGTTCCTGTGAGGAGCGGACTTCACCTCGCGGAGCCGGGATTGCCGACGTTCCACGCGACGGGATGGGGACGGCGGTGGATCCGGGCTGTGCGGTCGGTCTGGAGCCGGTTTCCGGCAAAATCGGCGGATGTCACCACTGTGCGAACAGTCTGGTGTCCATGGTGGACATGACGAACTGGCCGTCCACCGCTCGATTGCGGTGGACGACCAGGTGTTCGGCTGAGCCAGGGTGGTTACCAGGCGCCCTGGTTGACGTTGGCGTTGTTGAAGGCCGTCACTTCGACGTTTCCGCAGAAAGAGTTGTTGAAGACGTCGACGTCGACGTTCTGCAGGATCGCGACGTCCTGGTCGATGTTGCCGAAACCGCCCCACCAGCCGCCGCCGAGGGCCTTGCGCTCGGGCAGCAGCTCGACCGTCAGGTGTTCGAACATGGTTCCCCCTTGTTCGCCGTTCACGAGTTTCCGACTGCGGCTCGTGCCGCTGCCCGCGAGTACGACAGACACCCGTCACCACCCCGTCACACCACCGTCACACCACCCCCGAGGACCGCCGCCGAACACCCGGTTCACGCTCCGTGTTCACCCCACGAACAGGGGAAACGGAGGTTTGGAAAACCACCTGTAGACGGATCGGATGAACTCGAAAAAGACCAACGCAGATCACCGGTTTCCTTCGCAGGCACCGCGGAGTCCGATGTGGATGTCTCGGTGATCGGCCGCGCGGTCATTCGGGCCAGTCCGAGTTCTTGATGACCTCGACGAAGTCGCCGCGCACGAATCCGGGGACGTAGTGGGCGAGCACGTCCGCCTTGACGTTGCCGAAGGTCGTCGCGGGGCGGTCCTTGATGCCGTCGGTGAACGCGTTGAGGATCCGGTTCTTGAAGTCCGGTCGTGGGTGCGCGGCGACCACGGCGGCGCGCTGCTCGTCGGAGACTGCGTGGTAGCCGATGCCCAGGACGTCCAGCTCGACACCGCGGGTGACCAGAGCGACCTCGGGCGCCATGTGCAGGGGGATTTCCGGGGTGGTGTGCAGGGCGATGGCCGTCCAGACCCGGTCGGCGGGCTCACCGGTGATGCCGTGGGAGTGCAGGAACTGCCGGGCCTCGTCCGCGCCGTCGATCTCGAAGCGCTGGTCGGTGCGGCGGAACCGCTCGGTCAGCCCCAGGTCGTGGAACATTGCGCCCACGTACAGCAGCTCGGGATCGAAATGAAGCCGTTGCTCCCGGCCGCGCAGCGTGCCCCAGAGGAACACCCGCCGGGAGTGGTCGAACAGCAACGCCGGAGCGACCTCGCGCACCAGCTCGGTGGCCTCCCGCGCCAGGCGGCTGTCCGGGATCTCCACGCCTGCGATCGTTTCCGTCATCTCGGCTCTCCCTCTCCAGATCGGTGACTGGTTCCAGGGTGGCTCGGCGGCTACGCTGGTGCCATGTCTTTCCAGTCAGGAGAACCACGGATCCGGACATGACCCACCGGGTTGCGATCGTGGTCTTCGACGGGGTGACCGCGCTCGACGTCAGCGGCCCGTCCGAGGTGCTGCACCAGGCGACCCGGCTCGGCCGCCCGTACGAGCTCGTGCTGGTGTCACCGCGTGGCGAACAGGTCGTCACCACAGCTGGGCTGAGGCTGGCGGGTGCGATCGCAGCGGCCGATGTCGAGTCCGTCGACACGGTCGTCGTCGCCGGGGGAGACCGGCTCGTCGATCAGCCGCTCGGACCTGACCTTCTTGAGACCGTGCGCATGCTCGCTGCCCAGGCGACGCGGGTCGCATCGGTGTGCACCGGAGCCTTCGTCCTCGCCGAGCTGGGCCTGCTCGACGGTCGCCGCGCGACCACGCACTGGCGCCATGCCGCGGCGCTGGCCTGCCGCTACCCCCGGGTGCGTGCGGAGCCGGACGCCATCCACATCCGCGACGACCGCTACCTCACCTCGGCGGGCATCAGCGCGGGAATCGACCTGGCCCTGACCCTCGTCGAGGACGACCACGGGCCGGACGTGGCTCGGGAGATCGCCCGGGAGATGGTCGTGTTCATGCAGCGCCCGGGCGGGCAGTCGCAGTTCTCCACTGCGATCTGGACTCCACCGGCGCGCAGTGAACTGCTAAAAGACGTGATCGCGTCCGTGCTCGCCGACCCGGCCGGCGAGCACAGCCTGCCGAGCATGGCGGCCGCCGCGGCGGTGAGTACCCGGCACCTGACTCGCTTGTTCAACACCGAACTTGGCACCACGCCTGCGAAGTGGGTCGAACGGGTCCGCCTCGACCGGGCCCAGCAGCTGCTCCTCGACGGGCACAGCGTCACCTCGGCAGCGCACCGCAGTGGACTGGGCAGCGACGAATCGCTCCGCCGCGCCTTCGCCCGTCACCTCGGCACCACGCCGACCCACTACCGCCAGCGGTTTGCCAGCACGCACCGGCAGGGCCCAGCGGAAACCGAGCAGGACCGCCCGGTTCTCCGCTGAACCCCGAGGTCGTCAGAGCCAGCCGGGGAGTACGAAGATCGCGACCGACAGGACCGGGGCCACCACGATCATGCTCATGCCCCAGGCCATCAGGCCCTTGAACGTGGTGTCGCGCTCCGCCTCCGGGGTGCTGGCGACTACCAGTGCGCCGCTGGTGGAGAACGGGGAGGAGTCGACCACCGACGACGAGAGCGCCAGGGCGATGATCAGGCCGACCGCGCCGACCTGCCCGGTTTGCAGAAACGGCACCGCGAGCGGGATGAGCGCACCGAGGATGCCGGTGGTCGAGGCGAACGCGGACACACCGCCGCCGATGAGGCAGATGACGAACGCGGCCAGCAGCGGGACCCCGATGCCGACGACGCCGTTGCCGAGGAACTCGATGGTCCCGATGTTCTCCATCAGGCTCACGTAGGTCACCACGCCGCAGACCAGCAGCACCGTCGGCCACGCGACCTCGGACACGCACTTCTTCGTGGTATCAGGCCACAGCAGCACGATGATCGTCGCGATGCTCAGCGACAGCAGCCCCACGTCGAACTCGAGCGCCAGCGCGCCGACCGCCAGCGCGACGAGTCCGGTGAGCGTTGCGATCCGCTGCGCGTTCAAGGTCGTTACGGTGCGAGTCGCGGTCGTCGTGCCTGAGCCACCTTCCGGCTCCTCGGGATCGGTGCTGACTCGGCGGCCCAGCAGGTGTTTTCCGCCGAACATGTAGAACACCGCGATGCTGAGCAGGGTGTTGAACAGCAGCGAGCTGAGCCACAGCAGCACCGGGTTGCCCGGTAGGCCGCTGCGTTCCACGACGCCGTTGGTGATGCTGCCGAAGATGCTGATCGGGGAGAAGCCGCCGGCGCTGGCGCCGTTGATGATGAGCAGCCCCATCAGCAGCGGGTTGATCCGGTAGCGGGTGGCGAAGTTCAGGCCGATCGGCGCCATCATCGCCACCGCGCCGGGGACGACGGCGCCGACCATCGTCAGCAGGCTGGTGACCAGGAACATCACCCACGGGATGAGGGCTATTCGCCCCCGTACGGCCCGCACGCCGCTGTGGATGAGCCAGTCGACCGTGCCGTTGGCCTTGGCGACGGCGAACAGCAGGGTGACGCCGACCAGGGTGGCGAAGAGATCACCCGGGAACCCGGCGAAGAGGTCGTCGCTGGACTGGCCGAAGACGAACGTGCCGAGCAGGAAGGCGCCCAGGAACGCCACCGCTCCCATGTTCACCGAACGCAGGGTCGCTAAGGCGAAGATCAGAACCAGACCGATGATCGAGATTACCTGTGTGGACATCGACACTCCTCAAGGCGGACATTGGCTCGCAGGGGGTCGGCTGTTCGGGGATGCGGGTAAGAACGTGAGACCAGCGCCCGATGGGTGCTGGTCAACGTCGGAACCGCAAGGTGTTGGCTCGCGGAACGCCTTTGCATGCTTCGTGAACGATGGTTGATGCTTGGGTGCGTCTGCTGGATCTGGCGGTTGCGGTACGGGGTCGCGCTTCTGACTAGCACTTCGAACGCGTCGAGTGGGTGGCCGATCGGCTCAGGATTTCTTGGCCTCACCCCGTTTTGCGCGGCCGTCCACTGCTTCGCGCACCAGCTCGACCGGGTGCCACGCGGTGCGCCCCGCGCCGTGGAAGATCTGCTGCCGGCAGGACACCCCGGTCGCGGCCACGACGACGTCGTCGGACTCGGCCGCCAGCGCGGGGAACAGCCGGTCCCCGCCGACAGTCATCGACGTTTCGTAGTGCTCCGACTCGAAGCCGAAAGAGCCCGCCATCCCGCAGCAGCCCGCGTCGATCTCCACGACCTCGGCGCCCGGGATCCGGCGCAGCAGCGCGACCGTCGCAGCGGTGCCGACTTCGGCTTTCTGGTGGCAGTGACCGTGGAAGACGATGCGCCGCCCGGCCAACCAGGAGTCCGCGCGAAGTGCCAGCTGACCGGCGTCGATTGCCTCGGCGAGGAGTTCCTCGACCTGCTTGACCCGGTCCGCCACCGCGCGCACCGACGTGGAGTCCGGCAGCAGTGCGGTGTGCTCCTCGCGGAGCATCAACACGCAGGACGGTTCGCAGCCGACGATCGGCGAGTCGTCCTGTGCCAGCGACGAGACCAGCGCGGTGGCTTTCTTCTTCGCGTCGTCGAGCAATCCTTTGGACATGCTCGAACGGCCGCAGCAACCGCCGCCGGCGAGATTCACCTGCCAACCGGCCCGTTCCAGCAGCTCGATGCCCGCTTGGCCGATGTGCGGTTCGGTGTAGGTGGTGAAGGAATCCGCGAGCCAGGTGACCGGAGTGCCGTTGCTCGGCCGGGACCTTCGACGGAACCAGCGGAGCAGGTTGAGGCGTTGGAACGTCGGCAGCGGGCGTTGCGCGGTGATGCCGAGGGCTCGGTCCAGGAGTCGGCGCAGGAAGCCGATCCGGCCCGGCAGGTTCGACAGCGGGGCAGTGGCCGAGCCGATCCGGTTGAGCGCGCGGATCGAGGAGAACACCTGCGACCGGAGCGGAGTCCCGTGGATCTCGTGGTGGTGCGCGAGCGTTTCGGCCTTCAGCGAAGCCATGTCCACGCTCATCGGGCACTCGCTCTTGCACGCCTTGCACATCAGGCAGAGGTCGAGGATCTCGTGCAGGCGCTCGTCGCCGAGCGCTGCGTGCGGGTCCGGTTCGGACAGTGCCTTCACCAGCGCGTTGGCCCTGCCGCGGGTGGAGTGCTCCTCGTTCTTCGTCGCGATGTAGGACGGGCACATCACGCCTGTGGTCGACTTCCGGCAGGCGCCGATGTTCATGCACCGGTCGGCCGCACCGCGCATACCGCCGACGGCCTCGAACTCCAACGCCGTCCGCAGTGGTGGTGCGGGTGGGAGAGCGTCGCGGTCGCGCAGGTTCTCGGTCATCGACGGCGCGTCCACGATCTTGCCCGGGTTCATCACGCCCTCGGGGTCGAACAGGCGCTTGACCTCGCGCATCGCCTCGTACAGCGCGTCGCCGAAGATCTCCCGGTTGAACTCGCTGCGGGCGAGGCCGTCGCCGTGCTCGCTGGAGTTCACCCCGCCGTACTCGGCGACGAGGTCCTTGACCGCCTCCGCGACGGTGCGCATCTTGGTGACCTCGTCGGGGGCGGTCAGGTCGACGAACGGGCGGATGTGCAGGCAGCCCACCGAGCAGTGCCCGTAGAAGCCTGCCTCCATCTCGTGCTCGTCGAGGATCTCCTTGAACCGCTTGGTGTATTCGGCCAGGTGCGCCGGGTCGACGGCGGTGTCCTCGACGAAGGCCAGCGGGCGGCGGGTTCCTTCCCCAGCGGCCATCAGCAGGCCCAGGCTGGACTTGCGGACCTTCAGCAGTGCGGCCTGCTCGGCGGGGGTGACCGCGCGGAGCGTGTGGTAACCGTGCCCGCTGCGCTGCCACTGCTGGTCGAGCTCGTCGAGCTTGGCGATCAGCTGCTCCTCGTCGTCGCCGGCGAAGGACACGAACAGCAGCGCACCCGGGTCGCCGACGAGCACGTTGCCGAGGTCGGCGAACTCGATCTTCTGCCGGGACAGCTCCAGGATCGTCCGGTCCATCAGTTCGACCTGGTGCGGATCGCAGGCCAAAGCGTCGGTGGTGGCCGCTATGGCGCTGGCGGCGTCGGTGAAGTGGCCGACGGCGTAGACGGTTCGCGCGGGTTTGGGCACCAGGTCCACCAGCGCTCGGGTGGCGATGACCAGCGTTCCCTCCGCACCGACCACGAACTTCGCCAGGTCGAAGGGCTTTTCCGCGCCGAACCCCACCATCCGGTCGAGCCGGTAACCGCAGGCGCGGCGCCAGAACGCGGGCATCTTCGCCCGGATGACCTCCGCATTGGCGTCGACCAACGCCGGAAGTACCTGGTAGATCCGCCCTTCGATGGTGTCCGCCGACGCCCGGTGCCTCCGCTCAGCTTCGTCGACGGGCTCGAACCGGGCGCGCGAGCCGTCGGAGAGCACCACGTCCAGCGCTCGCACGTGGTCGATCGTCATGCCGTAGGTCAGCGATCCGCTGCCCGCGGAGTTGTTCCCGACCATCCCGCCGATCGTGGCCCGGTTGCTTGTGGAGGTGTCCGGGCCGAACATCAGCCCGTGCTCGGCGGCGGCCCGGTTGAGCTGATCCTGCACCACGCCGACCTCGACCAGCGCGGTGCGCGCGACCGGGTCGATGTCCAGGATCCGGTTCATGTGCCGCGACATGTCGAGAACCAGGCCAGGACCCACGGTTTGGCCGACCAGACTGGTTCCCGCCCCGCGGGGAACGATCGGGACGCCGAGCCCGGCGGCGATCTCGACCGCTGCGGCGATGTCGTCGGTGTGACGCGGGAATGCGACGCCCAGCGGGATGATCGAGTACATGCTGGCGTCGCGGGAGAAGAGGTGGCGGGTGTAGTCGTCGAAGGCGACCTCGCCGTCCAGGGCGCCGCGGAGCACGCGCTCCAAACGTGAACTGAGAGTCTGCTGCGCGGGGGAAGAGCCGGTCAATGCAGGTCCTTTCGTTCGCGGTCAGGCGCGCAGGGCCTCCAGCGCGGTGTGGATTCCGGCGGGGTCGATCGGCACCCCGGCCAGCTGGAGTCCCATGTGGACACCGGACAGGGTTCCGGCCAGCGTCAGGTCGTTGAAGTCGCCGAGGTGGCCGATGCGGAACACGCGGCCGTTGAGCTTGCCCAGCCCAGCGCCCAGCGACATGTCGAAGCGGTCCAGAATGATCTGGCGGACCTCGTTCGCGTCATGCTCCTCGCTCAACAGCACGGCGGTGAGCGAACTGGAGTGCTCGCGTTCATCCGCGCACAACACCTCCAGCCCCCATGCCCGCACGGCGGCCCGGGTCGCCGCTGCGTGTCGGTTGTGCCGGGCGAAGACCTCGGGCAGCCCATCGGCTTCGAGGAGGGACAACGCTTCTCGCAGCCCGTAGAGCAGGTTGGTCGGTGGGGTGTACGGGAAGCTGCCGCGTTCGTTGGCTTCGAGGAAGGGCATCCAGTTCCAGTACGACTTCGGCAGCCGCGCCTTTTCGGCAGCAGCGAGGGCTTTTCGGCTGATCGCGTTGAACCCCAGACCGGGTGGCAGCATCAGGCCCTTCTGCGAGCAGCTGACCGTGACGTCCGCGCCCCACTCGTCGTGCCGGTAGTCGATGGAACCCAGCGAGGAGATCGTGTCGACCAGCAGCAGAGCGGGATGGCCGGCTTCGTCGATGGCGGAGCGGATCTCCGGCACGCGGCTGGTGACCCCGGTCGAGGTCTCGTTGTGCACGACCATCACCGCGGCGATGCTGTGCTGCTGGTCAGCGGCCAGGTGCTCGGCGACGACCGCTGGGTCGACACCGTGCCGCCAGTCGCCGGGGACGAAGTCGACGACCAGCCCGAGACCTTCAGCCATGTCGCGCCACAAGGTGGCGAAGTGGCCGGTTTCGAACGCGAGCACGCGATCACCCGGTGACAAGGTGTTGACCAGCGCGGCTTCCCAAGCTCCGGTGCCCGAGGACGGGTAGATGACGACGGGACCGGTGGTGCCGAACACCGGTTTGATCCGGCGGAGCACGTCCAGCGTCAGCTCGGCGAAATCCGGTCCGCGGTGGTCGATCGTGGGTTGCGCGAGGGCGCGCAGGATCCGGTCGGGAACGTTGGTCGGTCCGGGGATCTGCAGGAAGTGCCGTCCGCTGCGGGCAGTCATCGCACACCGAGCCCTTCTGTGCCGTGAGGTGGTACGCTGTGCCGTTTTGAAGCGCCGAGAGGGTAGGCATCGGGACAGGGAGAGTCAAGGCAGTGCGCAACGTCCTGAACACGCTGCGGGTGCTGGAAGAAGTCGCCGCGCGGCAGCCGATCGGTGTCGGTGAGATGGCCCGCGTGCTGGGCATGCCGAAGAGCACGGTCCAGCGTGCGCTGCTCACCCTCGACGAAGCCGGGTGGATCCGTCCGGCGGAGGGCGAGGTGAAGCGGTGGGCGCTGACCACCAAGGCGCTCGCGATCGGCGGCCGGGCCAGCGGCGACCTCGATCTGCGCGACGCGGCCCGGCCGATCATGGAGGACCTGCGCCGGCGCACCGAGGAGACGATCCACCTCACCGTCCCGGAGGAGGACAAGGTCGTCCTGATCGAGCGGCTGGAGACGTCCAAGCCGCTGCGCATCAGCATGTCGCTGGGGCACGCGCTACCGCTGCACGCCTCGGCCAACGGCAAGGCGGTCCTCGCGCACAGCGGTGCTGACGTGCTCAAGCGCGTGATCGCCGACGAACTTCCGCGCTACACCGAGAACACGATCATCGACCCGGACCAGATGCGCGCCGAGTTGGAGCGGATCCGGGAACGCGGATTCGCCGTCAACCACGGCGAATGGCGCACCGACGTCGGCTCGGTTGCGGCAGCCGTCGTGGGACCGGAGAAACCGATCGCCAGCCTCAGCGTCAACATCCCGGTGAGCCGCCTGACCCCGGAGTCCGAAGCGGTCTTCGGCCAGGCGGTGAGCGAAGCGGCGAGGACCCTCGCGGCCCGCCTCGGCTACGCCTAGGACGTCGAAGTACGGGGCGGGGAAGACCTCGTGAGGAGGTCCTCCCCGCCCCGCACTTGTTGCGGATGGTGGGTCAGTGACCGCGGCTACCTGGGCCCCTCAGCCTGAGATGATCTTCCCAGGGGACCCCGGGGCGCTGCCGGGGGATCCGCCGGGTGATCCGCCGGGGGACCCCGGCTTGCCGTCGGAGGACCCCGACGCGCCGCCGGAGCTCATGGTCTCGTTGATCCAGTCGGCGTGCGCCACGACGTCGGTGTAGATGCCGGGCTTCTCCGCGCAGTTCTCGGCCTGTCCGCGGCTGGTCGCGCCGACCAGTGCGTAACCGCTGCCATCGTTGATCACGGCCGGGCCGCCGGAGTCGCCGTAGCAGGCGCTCACCTTGCCGTCCTGGTTGTCGATGCACAGCTCGCGCGACGAGTCGAAGGGGTTGTCCGTGCTGGTGCACTTCGACGGTGAGATCGTCTTGGTATCCAGCTCCTTCAGCTCCACCGGCGGCTCACCGCATTTGGGCGCGCTGCACGTCTGACCCCAGCCGAGCAGGTGCAGCGCGGTGCCCGGCTGCGGCTGCGAGGAAGCGATCTGGATCGGATCGGACTCGGCCGGCTTGGACAGGTGGACCAGGGCGATGTCGTAGCCGGCCTCGTCCTGCTTGTAATTCGGGTGGGCCACGAACTTGTCCGGCTTGACGACCTCACCGCCGCTGGTGCGGTCGGTCGTCCCGATCCGGTAGTGGATGTCGCTGGGCTTCTGGTCCTTCACGCAGTGCGCGGCGGTGACGAGCCACTGCTGGTCGATCAGGGAAGCACCGCAGTGGTGCTGACCGTCACTGGACTGCATGGAGGCGATGAAGGTGTAGGTCTGGGTCGACTTGCTCCCTCCGATGATGAGTGGTGTGGCCGTGGCGCTGGCGATGGGGGTGGCGAGCACGAGCCCGGCCAAGACCGTCGCGGCTAACGCGAGAATTCCTCGCTTCAGAGAACCTCGGGGCATGTTCTGTCCTTCCGCTCCAGCTCTGCGTCGGGGGAGAGCGCCATGAGCTGGGAGTACGTGGGGGTCTGCCGAGATGCTTCCGGTGGACAAGACCATTAGCATTAACCCGAATGGGTGAACCACGCGACGTGTCGGATCAGCTATCGAGAGTGTGCAGCGAGACTCTTTGGTGCGACGAAACTTGTTGTGGGTCAATGGATCTCCGCATCCTTCGGTGCGATGTCCACCTGCTGGACCCGTGGAAGGCGGGGACTGTCCGTCACGGAGGCGGCTTCCCGCGCTCCAGGATCGCCAGCCCCGGCGTCAATCATCCACATAGGACTGTTTTGCCGCCGGGCGGCATGTTCCCGGTGGCCGCCTTCGCGGAGTTGGATCCCGAAACCGTCGACGTGCAACAGCAATCCGCATCGACGATCCGGAACTCACCGGCTTCCATCGCGCTGCCTTCGACTGCAGCTGTGGTGCCCGTGCTGGCAGGACGCAATTTCAATGGAAATCAGACGTCTGATTTCCATTGAAATTGCGGAAGTTGTCCACGGCGAGGGGGGCCTGTCCGCAGGTGTCGGCGTGTCGTGGCCCGACACGTGGACGCATCTCGGGCTGGCGCCTGGCGCTGCGGTTCGGCGGTACGAACAGATCCACAGTGGACGAGATTGCCGTGTTTCGACTGCTCGGCGCCGGGGACAAATGCCCGACGGAACCATCGTTTATGCAGGTCAGGGGCTTGATGGTCGGCTAGTTCAGGCGGCGTCGATGTGACCGGTGTGCCACAGTGGCGACGTGTTTGAGCCCCCACGGCAACCTCTTTCCAGACCACCCCGGTGGCTGGTAGCGCTGTGGCTTGCGGTGCTCGTGGTGACGGTGACCGTCGTGGTGCTCACCTACGCGCATCCGGTGGCCAGGTTCGCCGACGACCTCGCCGCCTTGGCCAACGCGGTCGTGGCCGTCGCCGCCTACGCCTGGACCGGCTGGCTGCACACCGGCTCGGAACGGCGCTGGCGCCTCCTGATGGCCGCAGGCCTGGGCGGCTGGGCAGTGGCGCACGCGATGTGGACGTGGCATCGCGCAGTGCACGGCGAGGCGGTGGCCGTTCCCGGAGTCGCCAGCGTGCTCTACCTGCTGCTCCCGGCCGGTGTGTTCGCCGCGCTGGTCGTGATAGCCCGGACCGACCACGCCACGCTGCGGATCTACGACACGGCCGACCCGCCGCGAGTCCTGCTGCTCGACGGCCTCATCGTGGTCACCTCGCTCGTCGCGCTCGCTTGCGAAGTCCTCGCGGTGAACGCGGGCGCCGGCGATTCCCCAGCACTGGTGCTGCTGTCGGTTTCCTACACGATCGGTGATCTCGTGCTGATCGTGCTCGCGCTGCTGATGACCCTCGTCCTGCGCAGCACCTGGCGACCCAGGCTGATCTGGCTGGTGGCCGGCCTGTGCGCCATCGGGGCCAGCGACGTCACCTACGCGCACAGCACGCTCTCCGACGCGACAACACCCGCAGCCGCCGAGCTCGGCTACATGGTCGGCATGGCCCTGCTGCTCCCCGCAGCGCTCGCGCCGCCCCGGTCGGCAGCCGTCCAGCGCCGCAACATGTCGCTGGCTATGCTCGCGGTGTCCTACGTTCCGCTGGCCGTCGTCCTGGCCATGGTCGTCATCAACGTCGCAGGCGGGAGCCCGTACCCCGACGTCGTCTACGTCCTTAGCGTGATCATCGCGCTGGTCGTGATCCGCCACGTCATCACCTTGCTGCAGCTCTACCGGTCCCACCAGCGGCTGGCCCGGGCGATCCTGCGGGATCCGCTCACCGGCGTCGCCAACCGGGTGCTGCTGGCCGACCTGCTCGACGAAGCGGTGTCCAGCCCCGAGTTCGAGGAGCGCGGGCTGATCTACGTGGACCTGGACGACTTCAAGGCCGTCAACGACTGGCTCGGGCACCGGGCGGGCGACGAGCTCCTGCGCATCACCGCCCACCGGCTGCGCCGTAGCGTGCGCGAGGGCGACACCGTCGCGCGCATCGGCGGCGACGAGTTCGTCATCCTCCTCGTTCCGCCGCCGAACAATCCCGAGGTGCTGATGCAGCGCCTGGCCGACGCCGTGGCGGAGCCGGTCAGCTTGGCGGGGGAGGACCTGCCGGTGTGGATCACCGCCAGCATCGGCTATCACCGCATCGCCCCAGGTCAGCACCCGAGCGACGCGCTGGCGTACGCCGACCGTGCGATGTACCGGGACAAGCGCAGCAGGATGGACTGACCGGGCAGTGCCCCGCAGGTCAATTTGCGCAGAGGGCATGGCGCAGCTCCAGCGCCTCCTCGATAGCGTGGGCCGGATCGCGATGCTGCTCGACGTGTGAGGATGCGCTGGTGTCAGACCACGACAGCTCCATGGTCCGCTTGCGCGGAGTGCGGGTGCACAACCTGCGCGATGTCGACGTCGACTTCCCGCGCGATGCGCTGGTCGCCGTCACCGGCGTCTCCGGATCGGGAAAGTCGTCGCTGGCGTTCGGAACGGTCTACGCCGAGGCCCAGGCCCGCTACCTCGAGTCGGTCGCGCCCTACGCCCGGCGGCTCATCGACCAGGCGGGCGCACCGGACGCCCGTGAGATCATCGGCCTGCCGCCCGCCGTCGCGTTCCAGCAGGCCCGCGGCGCGGTCCAGGCCCGTTCCACGGTCGGCACCGTGACCTCGCTGTCGAACTCCTTGCGGATGCTGTTCTCCCGCGTCGGCACCTATCCCGACGGTGCGCAGCGGCTGGACTCCGACGCCTTCTCCCCGAACACGCCGGCGGGCGCGTGCCCGCACTGCCACGGCCTCGGGCGGATCCACGCGGTCAGCGAGTCCTCGCTGGTGCCCGACCCGGGGCTGTCCATCAACCAGAAGGCGATCGCCGCGTGGCCGGGCGCCTGGCAGGGCAAGAACTACCGCGACATCCTGGCCACCCTCGGCTACGACATCGACCGGCCGTGGCGGGAGCTGCCGCAGGCTGAACGCGAGTGGATCCTGTTCACCGACGAGCAGCCCGTGGTCACCGTGCACCCCGAGCGCGAGGCGGGACGCATCCAGCGCCCCTACCAGGGCACTTACCAGAGCGCTCGCCGATACGTCCTGCACACCTTGGCGACGACCCAGAGCGCGACGCTGCGCAAGCGCGCGTTGCAGTACGCAGAGGTGCTTCCGTGCCCGGCTTGCGACGGTTCGGGCTTGCGGCCCGAGGCGCTCGCGGTGAAGTTCGCTGGTGCGAACGTCGCCGAGCTCGCGGCGCTCCCGCTCACCGTGCTCGCCGCCAAGCTGAGCCCCGAGCAGGACAACGAGGTCGCGCGGGTCATCGTCACCGATCTCCTCGCCCGCATCGATGCGCTGGTCGAACTCGGCCTGGGCTACCTCGCGATGGACCGGACGACCCCGACGCTCTCGGCCGGTGAGCTGCAGCGACTGCGCCTGGCGGCCACGCTGCGCTCCACGCTCTTCGGTGTCGTCTACGTGCTCGACGAGCCCTCGGCCGGACTGCACCCCGACGACACCCAGGCGCTGCTTCGCGTACTGGACCGGATCCGGGAAGCCGGGAACTCGCTGGTCGTCGTCGAGCACGAGCCGGAGGTGATCCGCCACGCCGACTGGCTGATCGACGTCGGTCCCGGTGCGGGGGAACACGGCGGACACGTGCTGCACAGCGGCCCCTTGGCGGGACTGGCGGACTCCGCGGAATCGGTCACCCGCACCTACCTGCTCGACCCGCCCGTTCCGGCCAGCCGCGACCGGGAGCCGACCGGACACGTCGAGCTGCGCGGCGTCAGCCTGCACAACCTGGTCGAAACCGACGTCGACATCCCGCTCGGCGTTTTCACCGCCGTCACCGGGGTTTCCGGCTCGGGCAAGACGACCCTGGTCACCGGTGTCCTGGCTGCTGCTGTCCGCGATCACCTCGGTGCGTCCGGCCCGGACGACGAGGACGAGCCGCAGGACCTCGCGTCCCGGTACGTTCGCGACATCGTCGGCCTGGAGGCGATCAAGCGGCTGGTCGAGGTCGACCAGCGGCCGATCGGACGTACCCCGCGGTCGAACCTCGCGACCTACACCGGCCTGTTCGACGGGGTGCGCAAGCTGTTCGCCGCCACCGACGAAGCCCGCCAGCGCAAGTACACGGCCGGCCGGTTCTCGTTCAACGTCGACGGCGGGCGCTGCGAGACCTGCCAGGGGGAGGGGGCGGTGGCCGTTGAGCTGCTGTTCCTGCCCAGCAGCTACTCGCCCTGCCCGGCCTGCCATGGCGCCCGGTACAACCCGGAATCCCTTGACATCCGCTACCGCGACAAGTCGATCGCCGATGTGCTCGCCATGACCGTCGACGAAGCCCGCGACTTCTTCGCCGATGTGCCGGCGGTGGCGCGCAGCCTGGACACCCTCCGCGACGTCGGGCTGTCGTACCTGGCCCTCGGCCAACCGGCCACCGAACTCTCCGGCGGCGAGGCGCAGCGGATCAAGCTGGCGACGGAACTGAAGCGAACCCGCCGCGGCAAAACCCTGTTCGTCCTCGACGAACCCACCACCGGCCTGCACCCGGCCGATGTGGACGTGCTGATGCGCCTGCTGCACGCGCTGGTCGACGCGGGCAACACCGTCGTGGTGATCGAGCACGACATGTCCGTCGTCGCAGGCGCGGACCACGTCATCGACCTCGGACCCGGCGGCGGGGACGAAGGTGGCTCGGTGGTGGCCGCCGGTACTCCGGCGAAAGTGGCGCGCACCGATTCCAGCCGCACCGCGCCGTACCTGCGCGAGGTGCTCGAAAACCCGCGCTGAAAATCGGATACCTCCTGCTTTCCGGGCTTTTCCCAATCGGGGAACGGCTTTTCCGGATACCTGGAGGTGCGATCAGGGACGTGATCAGCGGGAGATGAATCCGTTGATCACGGTCAATGGTGGTTGTTGCCGAAGACGAGGAACATGATCATCAGGGCGATCAGGGCGGCGATGACCGCGAGGGCGATCTTGACCTTGCTGTACGGGCGTTCGCCCTGGATCTCGCCGGTGCGGCCGTTGATCAGGATTTGCCAGCTCTTGCCCGCGTACATGTAGGTCGCGACCCAGATCGGCAGCAGCATCAGCTTGAACGTGATGTTGGTGAAGTTGGTGTTCACCGCGTTGACGCGCTGCGTGTCGCCGCCGATGTCGCGCCGGCAGTCCTCCTGGAGCACCTTCGACATCCGCGATTTGGCCTCGTCGAGCCCGTTCTCGGGTTCCACGTCGTAGCGCAGCGCGTAGTAACCGGCCAGGTACTGCTGCTGGAAGGGTTGGGCCTCGGGCAGCGGCCACGGAGCGAGCGAGTCCACCTTGTCGACCGGGAGCACCATGCTGGCAGGCACCAGGACGTCGTCGAACGCGCGGGACACCTGACCGCTCACGCTGTACCAGCGGGTCCGGCGCTCCGTCCGGGTGTTGCCGTTGCTGTCCCGCGTGGTGACGTAGTAGTGCACGCCCCGCTGACCGCGGTAGTGGGAGAAAGTGTCCGAGTCGTAGGTCCAGTGCGGCATGTAGGTGCCCTTGGTCGACTCGGCGCTGACCACCCTCTTGAACGCGTTCGGCGCGAACCACCGCGACGACACCCACTTGCCCAGTGAAGTCCGAATGCCGTTGTGGTCCACCATGAACGGCAGCACGCCCTCGGGGATGATCTGCCCGGTCGCGTTGGGATCCAGCACCAGCGGCGAACCGCAGAACTGGCACAAGCCCGCGGTCGCGGTGGTCTCCGTCTGCGCAGAACAGCGCTGGCAGACCAGCGTGTACGGGGCGAGCTGGCCGACCGGTTTGCGGGGCAGCGAGCCCAGCTCCTCGATCGCGATCTCCCGGATCTGCTGGCCGCTGGCCTGGATCTCCTGCCGGAACCCGCAGTAGGGGCACTGCAGCACGTTCGTGCCGGGCGTGAACTCGAGGCGGGCGCCGCAGCCACCGCAGGGATAGGTGGCCGACGCGGCCGGGCTTCCGCCGTGCGGGTTGGACATCGGGTTCCCCTCCGGCTCAGGCTTGCGGCGGCAGCGGCGGCGGCACCTGGCCGAACAGGGAGTTGAGCTCCGGAACCTGGCGCGCGGCCACCCACGACGGCATGCCCTGCTTCCACACCAGGGTGTCCGCGGTCAGCGTGCCGCTGGAGATCTGCTGGCCGAGCGCGGAGAAGCCGAACGGGCCGAGCTGCTGGCCGTTCGCGCCGAGGTACCACTGGTCCTGCTGCGGCAGCGGCGGCGGACCAGCCGGTGCTCCCTGCTGCGGCGCGGGCTGGTGAGCGGCGGCCGCGGCCTGCTGACCGAGCGCCATGCCCATCCCCATGCCCATGCCGGCACCAGCGCCGCCGTCGTTCTGCGCGGCCTTCTCCATCGCGTTGGCGGCCTGGAACTGCGAGTACTGGTTGAGGTCGCCTGCGATGCCCATCTGGGTCCGCTTGTCGATCATGGCCTCGACCTCGGGCGGCACCGAGACGTTCTCGATGATGAACCGCGAGATCTCGATGCCCAGCGGGCGCAGTTCCAGGTTCAGCGCGTTGGCGATCCGCTCGCCGATCTGCCCCTGCTGGGTGACCAGGTCGAGCATCGGCACGCCGGAGGCGGCCAGCGCCGGCCCGAGCTTGCCGATGATCATCTGGCGAAGGTGCTCGGAGACCTCTTCGGTGCGGAACGCCGGGTCGGTTCCGGCGAGTTCGCGCAGCAGCGCCACCGGCTCGATCACTCGCAGCGCGTAACCGCCGAAGGCCCGCAGCCGGACCATGCCGAACTCCGGGTCGCGCACGATGACCGGGTTCTGGGTGCCCCACTTGAGGTCGGTGAACTGCCGGGTGTTGACGAAGTACACCTCGGCCTTGAACGGCGAGTTGAAGCCGTACTTCCAGCCCTTGATGGTGGACAGGACCGGCATGTTCTGCGTGTCGAGCGTGTACATACCGGGCGGGAAGGCGTCGGCGACCTGCCCCTCGTTGACGAAGACGGCTGCCTGCGACTCGCGCACTGTCAGCTTGGCGCCCATCTTGATCTCGTTCTCGTGGCGGGGAAACCGCCAGACGATGGTGTCGCGACTGTCATCGGTCCAGTCGATGATGTCGATGAACTCGCCGCGGACCTTGTCGAACAAACCCACCGTGAACCCCCGCCGACTACTAGGACTTCGACAACGACGTTAGCAAACCCATCACCCGGCCAACCGCGACTTCGACCGAATCACCCCGCAAACCCCTATGCCCCTGATCACAGTGCTGCTCGTGGTGTGTCTACCGGTCGGGGAGACGGGGAGTGGCGTGCGGCAGGTTGGCTGCCAGGACGTCGAAATGGCGTTGCACTGACCAGGCACTTCTGTCCCCGATGACGTAAAGGCGGCGTTTGGCCCGGCTGACCGCGACGTTGAGCAAGTTGGGTTTGCTCGCGGCCCACCGGCGGGCACCCGGGCTGTCGGGTTTGCTGCCGAGCACGGCGATGACGATGTCCGCCTGCTTGCCCTGTGCGGTGTGGACGGTGCCGGCGACCAGCCCCGGATGCCGTCGTGACCGGGCCGCGAGCTGGCGTGCGATGTCGCGGAACGGGCCGATCGCCATGACCCCGGACATGTCGAAGTCGAGGCCCGCGAGGACGCCGAGGATGTGGTCGAGTTGCTTGCCCTCGTCCGGGATCCAGTGGCCTTGGGCGTTGCTGCTGGCCACGTCGATCCACTTCGATTCGGGGAGCGTCGGGTAAGCAGTTTCGAAACGCTCCCCCGCAGCGCTGCCGGTCCCGTTGATCATGAGGCCGTCGTAGGCGACGGCGTTGACGATGTCGAACATCGGCTGGTCACAACGTCGGTGGACGGTCAGCGGAACACCGACCCAAGTCATTCCGTCGTCGTCCGGCAGCTCTGTGCCGAGCGGGGTGAGGCGGTCGGCGATGCGCTGGACGGAGGTGCGGCTGGGCGACCACTGTTCGTCGACATCGTGTTCGTTGCGGATAGCCTGCTCCGCGCGGAAGGGCAGGGTGGTGATCGGTTCCAGCTGCAGCGGGTCGCCGACGACGATGGCGCGCTGGGTTCGCCACAGCGCTCCGACCGCGTTCTGCGGGGTCGCCTGCCCGGCCTCGTCGATGAGCAGCCACCCGAGCGCTTCCTTGCCGAGGTGGCTGAACAACCGGGAGTAGGAGGCGAAGGTGGTGGAGACAACGGGCACCACGAAGAACAAGCTCTGCCACGCGGCGAGAACTGCCTCTTCCGGGGCATCTGAGGGTGCGCCGCCGCCGACAACGTCCATGGCGGCTTGCAGGTTTCGGCGCATCTCGGTGGGGGCGTGCTGCAGGAATGCCTTGTGCAGCGCTAGGGCGGCGAGGAAGAGTTCGCTGCGGGCGGTGTTCCACTCCGGATCGGTCCACAGCGCGGCTAGCTCCCGGCGCTCGCGGTCGTTCCACCACGTTTCGTCGGGGTAGTGCCGACCGAGAAAACCGGCTGCTTGGTCGAGCTGGTCGTCGAGCCTGGCGAGTTGGGACTCGCCACCACGCAACGCTGCCTCGGCTTCGGCCTGGGCGCTCGCGGCGCTGGCGATTTCCTGCTCGGCTAGCGCAACATCTCGCCGCGCTGCGACGAGCGGTTCGTAGGTGACCACCGGTGTGGGGACGCCGACTTCCAGGACGTGCTCGGCTGCGTCCAGTTCTTTCTTGGCGTCGACGACTGCCCGTCGGGCGGCTTCCACTTCTCGTTGCGCCGCAGTCACTTCCTGCTGTGCATCGTGCAGTTTCTGCTCGGCGGAGCGCACTTCGGTGGTCAGCCACACGTCCTGCTGCAACCACCGCTTGCCCGCTCCGCCGAAGGTCAGCAGTTGTTCCCAGAACCCCGGCCGGGACTGCTGGTGCTGGGCGTGGACCTGCCACCGACGCCCCAGCTCGGCTTCCCACGACCGGATTGTGTGGCCGTTCTCAACGCTTCGGCCTTGGCCGTTCCGTTCAGCCGCTGCTTGTCGTTCGTGGAGCACCCGTGCCGCATCATCTCTGCGCCTGCGGGCGGCTTGCTCGGCCTCGGCTCGACGTGCTCGGGCGAATCGATCGGCTTCGTCCAGCTGCTGGCGTTCGACGAGGACCGCGGTGTCGCGGCGCTGCTTGGCTGCTTCCACTAGCCCAACCGCCTCGGACACCGAGCTCCGCAAGTCGACCAGCTCGGCTTCCACCTGCGCCCGGCGCTCGACCGTCCGGTAGACGGCAGATCTCTCGGAGCGGAGGGTTTCCACCTTCTTCGAGGTGTCTCGGAAAGCACCAACGGCATCGGCCCACGACTGCTCTGGGGCGGTCTGCTCGTAGTTCTTGAGAATCGTCAACAGGCCGAACCAGGGGTTGTCATCGGCTCGCTCGTCCGGTTTGTGGAACCAGAAGGCGTTGGTGAAGCGGCTGCGGTTGCCCTTGTTGCCGAGCCGTGCCGCGATCGCTGCCCAGCCGTCGTGACTCACCGGCTCGTCAGCGCTCTGCCGATTCTTGGCCTCGGAGTCGGGTGCAAGCAGCGCAGTGGCGATTGCGGGGAAGTAGTCCAGTGCGGCAGCTTGTTCCTGCCACGACTCGTCGATGGCGTCGGCAGCCGGGATTTCGTCGGTGACGTTCTGCACCGCGCCGTTGTTCGCCGAGGCAACCACGATCTCGAAGCCGGTGAGTTCGGGGCGCCACTCGCTGATGACCCGGGTGTATTGCCCAGTGGCCCAACGCATCTGCTCGCCGGTGAACGCCTTCTGAGGGCTGGACAGCGACGCCAGCAGTTCAGCCCGCTCCACCACCAGAGCAGCGATGAGGTCGCGGAGCATCGTGGTCTTACCTGTGCCGGGCGGGCCGTTGACGCCCATGAGGCCGTCGCCTGGCATTGAGACCGCGGTGCTCACCGCCAACTGCTGGTTGAGCGCAAGCGCGTGCTCCGGGAGGCTGGGCCAACGACCAGCTGGGACAGCGTCCGGAGAGGTGGCTGCGAGCGCGGTGTCGATCCGCTCCCGGACGTCGATCCGCCGAGTGGTGGGGATTTCGGCCTCAGGCCGCAGGTACTCGTGCAGCGCGGTGCCGATGTCTCCCTTCGCCGTGCGTTCGGCGACCAGGGCTAGGTCGTTCATGATGTGGCTGTTGAGGAAGTCGTGACTGGCGACGGCATCGGCCTTGCGCTGGGACACGGCCCTGCTGCTGATGCGGATCTCGGTGGTCGGCAGGGCGGCATCGGTTCCGGCGGCAGCCACCGCGCTGGCGAGGCACTCGGCGAGGTCGTCGGCGTCCAGCATTCGCGGAACTTGTTTGGACGGAGCACCTTGCGGGGAGCTGTGCTCGTCGGTGACCACGTCCCGCAACGCTTCACCGAAATCGAGCGTGGCGTCCTGGAAGTCGGCCAGCAAGTCTCGGCTGCCGGCTGCCTCCTGGAACACCTTCCCAGTGGCCCAAGCGCAACTCGACAGCACCTCGGAGTCGAGGATGGCGCGTCCGTCCTCGCCGACGAGGAACGCGGCGATGGCGCTCTCCCCAGCAGGGCGCTCGTCGTAGCTGTCCGCATCCGGTTCGAAGACCCGTGACAGCACCTCGAAGACCTTGTCCAGCTGGTAGATCCCCAGGTACACGACGTGCTGCCACACCTGGTCCGACCGCAGCCGCCGCCGCGCGAGCTCGTGGTCGGGATCCCACGGCAACAGCTGGTCCGGCCGCACGGCGAACACGTCCTGCTCACGAGCGACCTTGTCGACCTTCTGCGGGCTGAACATCTCAACCGTCTGCCAGAACTCGACAACCCCAGCCCGCCTGGCATCCCCTAGTCGCGCCAACCCCAGCTCCGATCAACTCATCGCCACCAGCCGACCACGAATCGTATCGTCCGGAAAGGGAAGCAGTTCGGCAGAGCCATCAGTTGAGTCCGGCTGAAGTGGGACCTGCTGGCGACAAGATTCCGATCATGGGCGGTCTATCGGTCATTCAGGCCAAGCGTTACACCAAACTGGTTCCTGCCGATGCAGCGCGGGCGCTGTGGGGTGTGATGGAGGACAAGAAGGCCGGTACAGGCGTGCTGGTCACCACCTCGTACCTCGGCAAGGCCACCCATGACTTCGCAAAGCATTGGCAAGTCCGCGCGCCGAGGCTATCGAGACCGGCGAGAACTTCCGTCGGTGCTCGATTGATGTTCGGGGGCAACCTGATCGGTTCTGTTGGCGTCTTGTGGGGGCACGGGTTCGTCGGCTGAGGGGTTTTGATGGTGAGGAGTGGCGTTGCGGTCGCCGCGGCGGTGGTTGCCGTTGTGGGTGTTGCGGGGACGGCGTTGGCCGAGGGCACTTGGAGTCGGGAGGAGTTTCCGGGGCTGCCGGACATGGCGTCCTACGTGAGCACCGTGTCCAGTGGGGGAGGCGCTACCTGGGCTCTTGGTAGTTACAGCCCGCCCGGATCGCCGACGTCGGTTACCGCGCAGGGTTTTCGTCGGGAGGAGAGCGGGCGTTGGGTCGAGGTGGCGGTTCCGAACATCGGGCAGATCGTTTCCTCCGCGGTGACCGGTCCTGACAACGCCTGGGCGGTCAGCTCGTTCACCAAGGTCAGCCAAGGTGCGACGATGCACTGGGACGGGAAGGCGTGGACCGAGGTTCCGGTGGAGGTGCCGGACGCTCCGCGCGTCTCTCCCAGTGACGTTGCCGCGGTCGGACCCGATGTGTGGGCCATCGGGAACGCTTATCGCGACGGCCAGGACCCGATTTCGCGGAGCTTCGCGGTGCGGTGGGTCGACGGTGGTTGGCAGGGCGTTGCACTGCCGCCCGAGGCCGACGAGCAGCTCTTCGCCAGCATCGGTGGCGCCGCGCCGGATGACATCTGGATGGCCGGAACGACAGGTCAGCGGCCGCACCAGATCGTGTCGATGCACTGGGACGGCTTGCAGTGGAGCCACGTTCCGGTGCCGCCGGTGGACACGACGGAATCCGACTACATCACGGTGCACGATGTCGCTGCCTTCCGGCCGGATAACGTCTGGATCTCGGCCACCCAGACGCCCTACGACACCCCCCGAGTCCAGTCAGCCGATCCTGATGCACTGGGACGGGGCGCAGTGGAGCCGGCAGGATCCGCCGGTGCCGGTCAGCAAGCTCGGAAAGCTCGTGCCGGCTGGTGGCGCGCTGTGGAACCTCGCGCCTGACGCGCTGCTGCGCTACGACGGGACCTCGTGGCAGCAGGTCGACGGACCGCAGGACGGTGCTCTCGGCAACGCTGCCGAGCTCCCGGACGGTCGCTTGGTCGGCACCGGCAGCACGGGCGGCTCGTACCAACCTCAGCCGTTCGCAGTCGTGCAAAGCCCCTGACTCGCCGGACCTCTCCGGCCAGGCGGTCGGAGAGGTCCGTTGTCCGGTCAGCGGTTGTAGACGGCGACGTAGTCGACCAGCATCGGGTGGCCGGGTTCGGTGGCCGCGGTCGGAGTGGTGAAACCCGCGTCCCCGTCCGGGAACGCCCCGCCCATCGCCAGGTTGAGCAGCAGGAAGTAGCCGTCGTGCGAGGTCATGTTCTGCCAGGCGGCCGGGTCGATCTGGGATTCGCGCACCGAGTGGAACTGCTGGCCGTCGACGTACCAGCGCAGTTCCTCGGTGTCGCCAGTGCGGTCCCACTCGAAGCGGTAGGTGTGGAATCCGGCTTGGCAGGTCTCGCCGGGGCAGGGGCTGCTGCCGCCGATGCCCGTGGTTTCGTTGCACGAACCGCCGGGGCTGACGTCGCAGTGCAGGACGCCGTGCGTCTCGTTCTTGCCGTTGACGTTCTCCATCATGTCGAACTCGCCGATTCCCGGCCAGTTCCAGTAGTTCTCGCGGTAGGGCGAGCCCAGTGCCCAGAACGCCGGCCAGTAGCCGAGCGCAGCGTCACCGGTGGTGTTGGGGACCTGCAGGCGCGCTTCGATGCGGACCGCGCCACCTTCGGCGGCCTTGAAATCGGCCCGCTGCGTCTCGATCCGCGCTGAGGTCCAGTTCCCGGCGTCATCGCGCAGCGGGGTGATCTGCAGGTTCCCGTTGCCGTCCTGGGCGATGTTGGCCGCGTCGTCGGTGTAGGTCTGGATCTCGCCGGTGCCCCAGTTGTCCGGGCCGCCCGGGTAGGAGGTGCCGGTGTCGATGATCCAGTCCGGCGACGGCGGGCTGCCCGCGTCACCGGTGAAGTCGTCGCCGAAGGTCAGCGTCCAGCCCTCGTCCGGTGGCGGGACGTCGGCGGCCGCGGGTGGGATGGAGACCCAGGCGATGCTCAGGCCCAGGGAGAGGGAAGCGGCGGCGATGCGGCTTCGCATCCGGCTTGCTGTCATGGCGGTCCTCCGCAGCTGTGGTCGGTGGTGTTCCCGTGCGCCCGATCGCCCAGATTCCCCGCAGCCCATTCGTTCGAGGCAGCTGCGAACAACCCGGCACAAGATCAGCACGGCTGGGCTGGCGGGGTGAGTTCAGCGAGGTGTGAAACCGCAGGTCGAATGCTTGATTTGACCACTGCGGAACGTCGATGGCTCCGCGGTTTCCCAAGCGTCCCCGTGGAGCTGGGAAGTGTGCGAACCTGGTCTGCGAACACATCGGGAGATGCCGCCGAGACGCGGTAAGGCGATCGGGTGTCAGCATGCAGGTGCGCAGGGTGATCCGTGGCTGGGCGCTCACCGTTGTCGTGAGTGCGTTGGTGCTGGCAGTGGTCGGTTGCGGCCCGGCCGCGGAGAAGGCGGACATCGACTTCCACGAGTGGAGCTCGGGCCTGGACTTTCAGGAGGGAACCGCGGAGGGGACCGCAGTCGACGGGGACTCCATCCGGATCGACGAGCCGCTCGACACCGTCTTGCATCTGTCACCCGATGGTGAGGAGCGCGAGTACGACTTCGCCCGGTGGACCTCGCCTATGCATCCGCTCGACTTCGGCGCGACCCAGCTGGTGGCCTCGTGGAACGCGTCGACTCCGCCGGGGACCTGGGTGCAGGTAGAGATGCGGGGACACACCGCCGGCGGGGCCGAGACCGGCTGGTACGTGCTGGGTCAGTGGGCTTCGGGGGACGCCGACATCAAGCGCACGAGCGTAGGCGGGCAATCCGACGCCAACGGGTCCGTCGACGTGGACACCTTCACCGCGAGCCCGGGCGAGGAGCTGTCCGGGTACCAACTGCGCGTCACCCTCTACCGCGCCACCGGGACGTCCACGTCGCCCTCGGTGTCGCTGCTGGGCGCGATGGCTTCAGCGATTCCCGACAGGTTCGAGGTTCCGATCTCGGGATCCGGCGGGGCGTGGGGCGTCGAACTCCCGGTGCCGCGCTACTCCCAGAACATCCACAAGGGACACTTCCCGCAGTTCGGCGGTGGCGGCGAGGCGTGGTGCAGCCCGACCTCGACGGAGATGGTCGTCGAGTACTGGGGGAAGCGCCCGTCCGAGCAGGACCTCTCCTGGATCGAGCCGAACCACCCGGACCCCGTCGTCGACCACGCCGCCCGGCAGACCTTCGACTACGCCTACGACGGAACCGGGAACTGGTCGTTCAACGCCGCTTACGCCGCCTCCTACGGCTTGGAAGCGCGGATCACCCGACTGCGTTCGCTGGCCGATGCCGAGCAGTACATCCGCAGCGGAATTCCGCTGATCACCTCGCAGTCGTTCCGCGCCGACGAGCTCGACGGCGCTGGTTACGGCACCGAAGGTCACCTCATGGTCGTCGTCGGGTTCACCGAGGACGGCGACATCGTCGTCAACGACCCCGCTTCCTCAGACGACGCCGCCGTGCGCAACGTCTACCCGCGCAAGCAGTTCGAGAACGTCTGGCTGCGCACCAAACGCCACGACGCCGACGGCAAGGAGGCCAGCGGCTCCGGTGGCGTCGCCTACATCATCACCCCGCCCGGATTCCCCGGACGCCCTGCGCTCTGATGCGCTAGCGGGGATTGCTCCAGTGCAGGGTGCGCACGATCTGGTGCGGTCGTTCGCTGGCTGCGCGCAGGGTCAGCTCGGTGGCTTCCGGCGTGCCCGCGCGGATCAGGTGGGTTCCGGGAACCCGCACGAGTCAGGGCGTGTGGATTTCTGCGATTCGCACAACGCGGTCAACAGCAGTTGGTAGGTGACCGAGTGCAGCTGCGCCGGACCGTCGAGGCTGGTGCTGGCGAAGGTGTCCGGATCAGCGCCGAACAGCGCGACGGAACTGCGCCACTGGTTGCGGATGGCGGTGGTGGGAGACAGGACGAGTGTGCGTAGGCCGAGGCGGCGGGCCAGCTCGAGCTCCACGAGCGTTCTGCCGGAACCGGGCGGGGCGCACAGGTGCCACCGCCGATCGGTCACGTGCGAGGACAGCTCCAGCAGGTGCTGCTGGGACTTCCGCCAGGTGAACATCGGCGACAGGTCGGACCAACCGGTCACGCCGCGCCCCGCAGGACGATCTCCACCGGCCCAGGCTAAAGCATGCCCTGCGCACGGCCACTGCTGCCGGATTTGGCGGAGGTGGACGGGAATCGAACCCGCCTGGCCGAGGTGCTCGGCCACGTCGGTTTTGAAGACCGCGGGGGCCACCAGGCGCCCTCACACCTCCAGCGCCGAGGATAGGGCGCAGCGCAGCTGATCGCTCCGGTGCAGCACCAGGGGATGCGGTTGCTGAACGTCGCCGGAAAATGGCGGGCTCGCCGTGCGGCTGTTGCCACGCGGCGAGCCCTGCCCCCGTTAGGTCGGGCGCTTCAGTACCCGGCCCCCGTCTGGTCCGCTCGGCCCCCTCAGTCGTGAACGATCACGCCGCGGATGTTCTTGCCGTCGCGGAGGTCTTGGTAGCCCTGGTTGACCTGATCCAGGGTGTATCGGGTCGTGATCAGCTCGTCGAGCTTGAGCTGGCCGGCGTCGTAGAGGCGCAGCAGCCGCACGATGTCGTACTGCGGGTTGGACGAGCCGAACAGCGTGCCCTTGATGATCTTCTCGTTCAGCGTCAGGTCGGCGCCGGAGACGTGCACGGTGAGCTTGGTCGGGTCGGCCAGGCCGGTGATGACCACGGTGCCGCCTTTGCCGATCGCAGCGGTCGCGCTGGCCACCACGGCCTCGTCGACCGTGCCGACCAGGATCAGCGCCGCGTCCGCGCCCTGGCCCCAGGTCAGCTCGGTGACCTTGGCCTGCGCTTCGTCGGCGTCGGCGAAGGCGTGCGTGGCGCCGAACTCCAGCGCCTTCTCCCGCTTGAACTCCAGCGGATCGACCACGACGACGTACTTCGCCCCGGCCTGCAACGCGCCCTGCACGGCGTTGATGCCGAGCCCGCCGATGCCGTAGATGATCACGGTGTCACCAGCACGGACGTTGCCCGCGTTGACCGCGGTGCCCCATCCGCTGGGCACCCCGCAGCCGACCACGACCGCGGTCTCCAGCGGCAGCCAGTCGTCGACCTTGACCACCGAGTGCTGCGAGATGGTGGCCCGCTCGGAGAACGTACCGAGCATGCACATCGCGCCGATGTCCTCGCCGTCGGAGTGGAACCGGAACGACCCGTCGGGCATTGAGCCCGCCAGGATGGTCGCGCCCATGTCGCAGAGGTTCTGCCGACCTGTCGAGCAGTAGCGGCAGGTGCCGCAGTTGGGGATGAAGCTGCACACCACGTGGTCGCCCGGCTTGACCTTGGTGACGCCGGGGCCGACCTCTTCGATGATCCCGGCGCCCTCGTGGCCGCCGACGATGGGGAAGCGCGGTGGTAGGTCGCCGTCGGTGAGGTGCAGGTCGGAATGGCACAGCCCGGCCGCGGTGTACTTGATCAGCACCTCGCCTTCGCGCGGGCCGTCCAGGTCGAGTTCGACGATCTCGAAGGGTTTGCCGACGTCCCGGAGCACTGCCGCCTTCGTCTTCAATTCCGGCCTCCGATCACAGCGCGACTGCCTCGGTCTTGGTGCAGGTCGATCCCAATTCACTCCCCGGGCTGGCTGCTCGGAACCGCCGAACGCCGGGGGCTCGTGCCGGTTGATCCGCACCGAATCGGCCGCGATCCCCCGGCCATCGGTGCGCTTAGAAGATCCGCACCCCGCCGATCAATGATCGCTACCGGATCGGGTGGTCAACTGTTCAACTTCTGAACACCTCAGTGCCTGTTTTTGATCCTTTGCCTTTGATGCGCCGAAGGCGCATAGCCCACCCTCGCAACTCGCACCGCCGCGGGTTCTCAGCGCCCGCCTGGCGAGGACGGCCCTGACGCCGCGTATTGGCATACAAAATAAGTCCGGGCACCCGCAGTCCAGGCGGGCGCTGAGGTTCCGCTACCCGCACCGGCACGCAAAACGAGTTCAAAAACAGGTTTTCAGCGGGGCAGCCCGAAGGTGCGCATCCGGCTGTAGAGGGTGGTGCGGCTGATCCCCAGGCGTTGAGCGGCGTGCACCTTGTTGCCGTCCGTGACTCGCAGCGCCTCGGCGATGGCGTCGCGTTCAGCGCGTTCCCTGCCGGTCAGCCGGGCGGTGCGGCTGGTCGTGCGGTAGGCGGCCGGCAGATCGCGGATGGTGATATCACCGGCTGTGCGATGTTCGGCGCTCGCGCGGAGAACTCCCTGCAGTTCCCGCAGGTTTCCCGGCCACGGCTGCGCGATCAGCGCTTCGAGTGCGCTGGGTGCGATCCGCGCGCCGGGGCGGAGTTCGGTGAGCATGGCGTGCGCGATCCCGGCGAACTCGTCGTCCCGGTTGCGCAGGGGAGGCAGGTCCACCCGGGTCGGGCAGATGGCGGCAGCGCTGCGGGCTCCGGCGTGCAGGTCAGCCTGCGGTGCGGAGGTGAGCACCACGCGGGGGCGTTCGGCGAGCCTGCGAGCCAGCCGTGCGCACAACGCATCGGGCAGGAGCTCGATCCGTTCGACGATCAGCGCGTCCGCCGTCGTCGAGTCGAGCCGTTCGGCCCATTGCCGCTCGCCGAGCACGACCACGTCCGCAGCGTCGATCAGGTCAGCGCGATCGCCGACGACGAGCCTCGCGGCACGGGTGCGACCGGTGCCCGGTTCGCCCGCGACGAGCACTGGTTCTCCGCTGGTGCGGAGCTCTTTCAGTCGACTGTCCAGGGTGGACTGCCGCGATCCGGTGGTGAGGCCGCGCGGCACCCGGGATCGGGAGCGGGGAGTCAGTTCGATGAGAACCCCGTCCTGCGTACCGCCGACCTTCTGCGCTCGCAGGGCGACCGGGGCGCCGGAGCCCAGCACCAGGTCGCGCGCGAGCTCTCCGGAGGTGGGAGCGGAGGAGGTGATGTCGCGCAGGACCGCGTGATCGGACGGTTCCAGCAGGTCGAGGGCGGCCCGGTTGGTCAGCACGAGCTCGTCGCCGAACGCGACCACGGCTCGGCACCGGCGCCGCGCGGCGTCCTGGAAAGCTTGCAGCAGCCGCTTCTCGGATTGTTGCGCGCCTTCCCACAATCGCTGCTCGATGTCCTCCACCGCGCGTTGCATCAGCGGCGGGAACAGCGGGTTCGCCTCGGGCCCGACCCCGGTGATGTCCAGAACGCCTTCTATTCGCCGGGTCACGGGGTTGCGTATCGGGTGGCCGTAGCAGCTGAACATCTTCAGCGCCTCGACGAAGTGCTCGTGCCCGTGCACGGTGACGCCCCGCATGACTTCGAACGGCGTGCCTAGCGCGTTGGTTCCGGCGTTCTCCTCGGTGAACTGCGCGCCCGGGACCGCGCTGATCTGGTCCAGGGCGAGTTCGGTGCGCAGATCGGTGAATCTGCGATCCACGATCCGGCAGGCGCTGTCGGCGAGCGCGATGCAGAAGGTGGTGCCGGACAGCCGAACGGCGAGCTCGTCCAACACCGGGGCAGAGGCGATCAGGAGTCGGCTGCGGGGGTCGAACTCGGCGATGTTCAACCGGTCCACCGCCGACTCCGGCCGCAGCCCGCTCAGGATGGCGCGCCGCCAGGATGACTCGATCTCAGCGCGCACCGCGTGGCTGAACTGGGCAGTGCTCGTGTTCACCGCATCCTCCCGGACCTGCGCGAGGGCGAGCAGCCCGTCGAGCGACCCACCGGCTGTTAACGGAAGTTAACGCAGGATTATGTGTGACTCCCGCCACCTGGATCAAGCCCTGCGTCCAATCGCGCGACAACCGTGGCCCCGCTGAGACCTCTCGAATGCGCCTGTTGCTGATCATCGACACGCACCTGCTAAGCGGGCCGAGGTCCTCCGGAGGAGTGCTGGGGCGTCGTGACCATTGCTGACGTCACCCTCCACTCGCTCCCGCTCCGGCGCTGATCGTGCTTGGTCCGACCGGGCATCTGAAGTGCACCAGATGTCAGCTGTCGATATCTGGACTTCCGCGAATCCGATCTGGCTATTCGCACACCGGCGTTGGCGCTCGAGCATGCGGGTAGCCAGATCGGCGCAGAGGATCAGTGGCAGTCGCACCAGCCGAAGCGGACGCGTGATCGGGCCGCAGTTCCGGACCACGGTCGAGCACGCGTTGTGCGCCGAAACCATCGACGCCGCCTGGCAGCTGTTCGCGGAGCACGAGGTGGGTTCGCTGGAGGTCGGCAAGCGCGCGGACCTGGTCGTCATGGACGTCGACCCGCACGTCGTGCCACGGGGCGAGATCGGGGACATCCCGATCCGCGCGACCTGCCTCGACGGTCGCTGCGCCTTCTGGGAATGAGCGGGATGTCCTTGCCCGGCGCGCCGGACACCCCGGTCCCGCAGCAATGGCCCACGTTGGTGACCGGCAGCCACCAACGGTGCGCGTACGCGCTGATCGGCCCGTCGCGAGCCGACGCCTGTTCGAGGTGAAATCCGGTGCGCTGACGGGGAAATCTCGCGACGTGACAGGTCTTGACCGGGGTTGACCGGGTGCGTAGCTTGCCACAAGCAAGCGCTTGGTTATATCCAGGTGCCTGGAGAGCGGTGGTGTCGATGACGAGGCAGGAACCGGCTGCTCCCGAGACCGAGGTGGACGGCGGCGCGCGCGATCACGCGCGGCAGGTGCGCAGGGTGGCGTTCTCCGGCTTGCTCGGAACCGTCATCGAGTATTCCGACTTCTTGCTCTACAGCACGATGGCCGCACTGGTCTTCGGCACCTTGTACTTCCCGGCGTCGAATCCGGCGACTTCGACGATCGCGGCCTTCGGCACGCTCGCCGCCGGGTACGTCGCGCGGCCGCTCGGCGGGCTGCTGTTCGGGCACTTCGGCGACCGGCTCGGGCGCAAGTCGGCCCTGGTGACGAGCATGCTGCTGATGGGGGTGGCGAGCGTTCTCATCGGCGTGCTGCCCACCTACGGGACTCTCGGGCTGACGGCGCCGCTGCTGCTCGTGCTGTTGCGCGTCGTGCAGGGCATCGCGGTCGGCGGTGAGTACGGCGGCGCCGCGCTGATGGTCATCGAGCATGCGGACCCGCGACGGCGCGGCGCATGGGTGGGGATCATGCAGATGGGCTCACGCTCGGGTCGCTGCTGTCCAACGGAGCGGTGGCGCTGGTGACCTTGCTGCCGAAGGAGCAGTTCCTGGCGTGGGGCTGGCGGATCCCGTTCCTGGCCAGCGCAGTGCTGCTCATCATCGGGCTCTACGTCCGGCTGAGCGTTGCGGAGAGCCCGCTGTTCCGGGAAGCCGTAGCGGCGGGGAAAGCCCTCGAACAGGAGCCGATGCCGCTGGTACAGGTGCCCAGGAAGCCGCGTGCGGTGCTGCTCGCCTGCGCGGCGGGCATCGGCCCGTTCGCGCTGACCGCCCTGATCGGTTCGCACAGCGTCGCCTACGCATCCGGGCTGGGCTACGAGCTGCCGGACATCATGCGGGCGCACATGCTGATCAGCCTCACCGGACTCGTCGGCATCCCGCTGTTCTCGGCGCTGTCCGACAGGATCGGGCGGCGGCGGGTGCTGATGATGGGGGCGATCGGCGCCTTTGCCTTCGCCTTCCCGATGTACGCGCTCGTCGGGTCCGGATCGGTGACGGGGCTGACCGCGGCGCTGGTGATCGCCCAGGTCTTCCAGAACCTGATGTACGCGCCGCTGGCCCCGATGCTGTCGGAGATGTTCGGCACCCGCGTCCGCTACACCGGCGTGTCCCTCGGGTACCAGCTGGCGAGCCTGCTCGGAGCCGGTTTCACCCCGATGGTCGCCGCCGCACTGGTGGCCGGCACGGGAGGATCGAGCCTGCCGCTGAGCTGGATCATCGTGGTCGCGGTCGGAGTCAGCACCACCGCCGTGCTGCTGATCTCCGAGACCCGCGGCCGCGAACTCCGCGACGAACCCGCCGGTTAGGAGGAGAGCAGTGGGACGCAACCAGCGATCCGAAGTCGAGATGACGCCGGAGGAGATCTCGGCCTTCGTGTCCACCCAGCGCACCGCAACGTTGATCACGCTCGGCCCGAGAGGCCACCCGCACGCGATCGCGATGTGGTTCGCCGTCATCGACGGTGCCCTGTGGTTCGAAACCAAGACCAAGGCGCAGAAGGCCGTCAACATCCGCCGCGACCCGAGGGTCACCGCGCTCATCGAGGACGGGCTGACCTACGACGTGCTGCGAGGCGTTTCGATGGAAGGACGAGCAGAGCTCGTGGACGACGCTGAAGCGCTCTGGAACGTCGGTGTCGACATGTGGGAGCGCTACCACGGTCCGTACGACGAAGAGGTGAAGCCGCTGGTGGAGACGATGCTCCACAAGCGCACCGCCATGCGGCTGCACGTCGACCGCACGAGGTCCTGGGACCACCGGAAACTCGGCCTGCCCCCGATGCCCTTCGGCGGAACGACAGCCTCCTCCCGCCGTGACGATGTCGGATGAACGTCCACTGCGGGCTGAGCTGTTTGCGGAACTCTGGAAGCTCACTCCTGCGAAGACGTTTCCCGTGCCGGGGACTTCTGCTGTTCCGTCGCCGTCGAGCTGGGCGAGCGCTTCCGGCGACCGGGAGCCGGGCTCCGCGGTGCAACCGACGACGGTGAGCCCCTCGGTGCCGGCGATCTTGAGGCCTTTGAAGCGAAGCTTCAGCTCGCCCACGGCGGGGTGGTGGAACAGCTTCTCGCCCCGGTTGTGCGCTCGCACGTCGTGCCTGGACCAGCGGGTGCGGAACTCGTCGCTGCGCTTGGCCAGCTCGCCGATGAGCCCGGTGACCGCCTTCGAGTAGGGCGAGCGGGCTGCCTCGACGCGCAGCAGCGCGACGGCATCGTCGGCTGCTTGCTCCCAGGCCGGGAACACCTGGTCGGCGTGGTCGTCCAGGAAGATGAAGCGGGCCAGGTTCAGGGGAGCGGGCTGACGTTCGAAGACGGCGGCGTAGAGTGCTCGACCCAGTGCGTTGGTCCCGAGGATGTCGAGGTAACCGTTCTGCACGATCGCCGGTGCCGAGACCATCGCGTCCGCCAGGGCCTGGACACCCTCCGGGAGGTGGTTGTCGTTGGTGGACGGTCCTGGTCCTCGGTCTAGTTGATACCTGGCCGAAAGTATGAGAGAAGCTGGCCAAGTCTCGGCCGATCGGTTGATCTTCGTTGCCATTTCGGCCGATACGACCAGCTCCCGGGGCGGATAGCTTCGATCAGATCGGGGGACGAGACCAGGATTGAGGCGGATCACGATGACGTTTCCAGCCACTGCGAGCACTGATCACGAGCTGGGGCTCAACGCGATCCGGCGTGCCCGCGAGCTCACCGAACCGGTGCTGCGAGACATCGTCGACCGGCTAGGCCCATCGCTGGGCCGTGTCGGCAGATACCACTTCGGCTGGTGGTCCGGAAGTTCCAGTGCTTCGGGCAAGGCCATCCGACCAACCTTGGCCGTGCTCGCGGCGGAGGCGGTCGGTGCCGAGGCGTCGGACGCGATCCCCGCGGCGGCGGCCGCTGAGCTCGTGCACAACTTCAGCCTGATCCACGACGACATCATCGACAACGACGAGCTGCGGCGCGGTCAGTCGGCGGTGTGGAAGGAGTTCGGGGTCCCGGCGGCGATCCTGATCGGCGATGCACTGCACTCCGAGGCGTTCGGCGCCTTGCTGAACAGCGGTCGCCCCAGCGCGGCTGCGGCGGCGATGCGCCTGTCCACCGCGATGCGGGAAGTCGTCGTGGGGCAGGTCGAGGACATCCGGTTCACCGAGCGGCCGTGGACGGGCGAGCAGGCGGTGCGCATCGCCGAGTACCAGTCGATGGCGGAGGCCAAAACCGGTGCGCTGCTGGCGTTCTCGGCCTCCGCCGGAGCCTTGCTGGGCGGTGCGGACACCGCGGTCGCGGACTGCTTCGACCGCCTCGGACGCCATCTGGGCCTGGCGTTCCAGTGCACCGACGACGTGCTCGGCATCTGGGGCGACCCGGCGAAGACCGGCAAACCGGTGTTCGGCGATCTGCGCGAAGGCAAGCGGACCCTGCCGATCATTGCCGCACTGACCGCCGGTGGTTCCGCGAGCGAGCGGTTGGGGGCGCTCGTCGAACGCGGCGTGCACACCGACTTCGAGCTCCGGCTGGCGGCGGAGCTCGTCGAGGAGGCTGGAGGCCGCGAGTTCGCCGAACGGGAAGCCGCCAGACACCTAGCCGGGGTCGACGACTGCCTGGCCTCGCTGGCGATGCCGGCCGAGACCCTCGCTTGCTACGAAGCCCTGGCCCAGTCCCTGATCGGGAGGTCCAAATGAGCTGATCAGCTACCAGCTGGTGGGTCGGCGTAGACGCCTTTCACCATGCCGGTGGCCTGGCCGATCTCGATCAGGTAGCCGTCCGGGTCGCGCAGGTAGCAGCGGATCTCGGCCTTGCGGTCGATCGGCTCGGTGAGGAACTCAGCGCCCTTGCTGCGTGCATGGGCGTAGAAGGCGGCGATGTCGGCGACCCGAACGTTGAGGAAGGACGACACCACGTCGGTCGAATCCGGTGGGCGCAAGACGGTTTCGGGCTTGTCCGGGGTCGGACCGCCGCCGGGGTTCATGATGATCCAGCCGTTGGAGATCTTCACGATGCACGGGTTCTCCGCCAGCACGACCTGCCCACCGAAGACATCGGCGTAGAAGGCCCGGGAACGGGCCACATCGGACACGGTCAGGAAGTGGGTCAACACCAGCCCGGATTCGGGTGCCGGTAGGTCGTCGGTGCTCATAGTTGCTGCCTCCTGCGGGGATCGCCTTCAGCTGGGTGGCCTTCGACCGGACGCGTTGGGGGAGTTGTGCGGGGCGTGGCTCTCCAGATCGCCGCGGTTCCACCTGCCGGCTTCGGCGGCGGCCTGGTAAGTCGTCTGCAGGAACTCCAGCAAGGTCTTGTCCGGATCGTCGGAGGTGCGCACGGTGGCGTACGGAAGCAGGAACTCGCCGAAGTTCGCGTCGTAGGCCGCGGCTTCCGGCGACACGGGATGCTCGGCATAACCGGGCGGTTCCGGGTAGGCATAGGAGTAGAAGCTGCCCTCTTCGCTGCCGCCGGGCCAGAAGCCGCAGCTGGACAGCTCGTGCGAGTAGGCCTCGACCATGACCCAGTCGCCGCAGTTCGGGGCGCCACCGGGATGTGGTGGGGCAGTACGTCCGGAGAACCTGGTGCAGGCCAGGTCCATCGCGCCCCAGAAGAAGTGCACGGGGCTGACCTTGCCGATGAACCGGGACCGGAACCGGCTCATCACCTGGTGCGCGGCCACCAGCTGGCCCCAGAACCGCTGTGCGTGGTCGGGGCTGTATGAGGCGTGCTCGGTGTCATCGGCGAACGGGATGGCGCGCACGACCTCGACCGGGCGCCCGAAGATGGGAACCTCCAGGTCGAGTTCGGCGAGCGCGGCCATGACCTCGTGGTTGAACGTGGCCACTGACTTTGGCTCCAAGGCCACCTGGCGCGCGCCGCCGTTGCTGGAACGGATCTGCAGCTGGTGGTCGACGAAGTCGAACTCCAAGTCGAACAGCCGTCCGCCGTGCGGGATCGCCGAGGTGGAAAGGCCCCGCGGAGTCACGTACAGCGGCACCTGCCACCAGTGCGGGGCCATCGGCGCTTGCACCAGCCGGATCTTGCCCACGATCTGGGTCCACATGTGCAGCGTGTCCCGCGTGGCGGTCCACTCGTCGACCGGGAGGCTCGGCCAGTCCGCGGTGAGACCGGCCCCGGCTCGCTGCGTGCAGGTCATCGGCGCGCCCCCAAAGTCGTCGTCCATCACGCTCCGGCACGGATTACCCAGGTTCGGGCACCAATGCACTTCTCGGCCGAGATGACGAGCTGGGGCGCACTCCTACCCGGTGATGCGCCGGGCGACCTCGCGCGCCATGCGGAAGATGCCCGCGCCGCGATGGGATTTGCCCGGCTCAGCGAGGTCCGGTGCGGACTGGCCGGCTCCGGGGACGCTCCCGGCGAACTGCATGGCCCGGTACGGCCAGTTGCGCTCGGTGTTCCACTGGCTGACCACCAGGTGCAGGTCGTCCAGCGTCGAGCCGGGAACGATGTAGCCGCCGTAGAGCTGGGCGACCCGACCGTCGCCGTGGTCCTCGTGCTGCCACGACGTGCCGTGCAGCATGGTGCCGCGGGCGGCTTCGTACAGGTTCGACGTGGGGTCGTCGAGGTCCAGGACGTCGATCCGGTAGTTGCCGGCGTCGAAGCAGCACAGCAGCCACCTGTTCTCGATCCGCCGTAAGCAGAGCTCACCGAACGCGCCGGTGAGGGCGACCGTAGGCGGGTTCCCCCACGCCCAGGCGCCGTCGCGGAAGCCCCAGCCCTCCCATGCGCGCGGATCACCGATCTGGTCGGCGGGCACGCGCTGCAGGATGAGGCCCTTGTCCCGCTGGAAACCGGTCGAGAAGGCGTAGACGTAACCGTCGTCGCCCTGCTCCCAGGTCAGCATCTGGAACAAGCCGCCGTGCTGGTCACCAGGCCAGGTCGCGCCGGTGCGGTGCCAGGTCTCGCCGTTGTCGGTGGACCGGTGCACCTCGGTCCAGTGCACGTTGCCGAGTCCTTCGCAGACCATGACGTGCAGGTACATCTCACGACCGATGGTGATCACGTCGGTGGGCAGCGTGGTGGTCACCCGCCGCCCGCGCACGACCGAGTCGTGCTCGTAGTCGAGCGCTTGATCGGCGTAGGACCGCGGACCGGTGGAGCCGGTCCACTGGATCCCGCTCCTGGCCGTCGCCGGATCCCCGAACAGCACGACGGGCGACCGCCAACCGGGACCGCCCACGCCGGCCTGCTCGAAGGTGTCGCCGAACACCGAAACCAGCCGCCCGTCCGGAGCGATCGCAGTCACCCCGAGATCGGTCCCACCCACTCCGAAGGAGTCGGTGATCCCAGGCCCGGTCAAATCCTTAACCTTGCGCACCGAAAGCCACACCTTCCCCGCGCGCCGCAACGATGTTCAACGCAACAGCAGCGCCTTCGACAACGGTGTACACCCGCGATTCTAAGCGCCACGAAGACCAACTCCGAGTGCGTCAGCACACAACTGTGAAATGCGCGGATTGGGCTTTTTGTGAAAGGTGAACACCATGCCCAACGGGCATGCGCGACGGACCCCACGGTGGTGACGTCCAGCAGTTCTTCCTGAAATTGGCTCCCGATGTCAGTGCCCGACCCCGGATGGTGCGCGAGAAGCCCGAACTCGACCGGCCCGACCAGCAGCGGCAGACTCGCACTGGCCGCCCGAAGTCGCTCCGCGACGTCCTCATCGGACCCGCCCGCACTGCGCTGACAACTCCATCCCAGCAGCCGGATCCCGGCATCGAGCCCGATCCCGGGGTCCCACCCGAGCGGATCGAAGAAGCGAGTGACTCCGTCGATGAGTCCCACGCCGAACGGAGATCCCGTCAACACCTCTATTGCGGCAGGTGCCGGAGCTGCAGACCCGAGCATCATCTCAAGACTGTTGGTTTAGCAGTACGGCCCGGAACCCACATAACGCATCGTCTTGCGAGAGAGCATGGCGGAATTTCACCGCATATTTCAAGATTTCTGCTCCGCTCTTGGCAATCGAGGCGTTTTTCCTGAAGTTGGCCCCTTTTTCGACAGCTGTGCCGAAGCCAATCGCAGCAACACCGCCCCGAGGATGAGACGGAGAGCGTTTTCCGGCCAGAGCCCGCAGGATGTCAGGAGGTGACCACGTTCGAGGAGGTGCGGACATGACTTTCGAGGACTCCCGTGGACAGTTGTCGGAGCAGGCCCGCGGCAAGTTGGAGGAAGAACTGACGACGCTGCGGGAACGCCGCCGCACGCTGGTCGCTGCGATACGCCAGCAGGAGAGCGACGTGGGAGACCGCGCCGACGAAGCCAACGCTCTGGAGACGGGGGATGAGCTGGCCGCGATCGACGAGCGCATCAGGGCGGTGACGGATCTGCTCGTCGGCGGCCCGGGGAAGACCCCGACAGGTCAGGTGCCGGACGGCACCACAGCCACCCTGTGCTTCGACGACGGCACCGAGCAGACGGTGCGGGCGGTGGCGATCACCGAGGAGATCGCCAGCAGACAGCAAGGCGCCACCGTGACCACGGACAGCCCGCTGGGCCTGGCGCTCGCCGGTCACCGCACCGGTGACACGATCAGCTACGCGACGCCGGACGGCGACGTGCGCGCCCGCATCATTTCCCTGGAGTTCCCGGAGAACAGCGAGTAGAACGGCGCGGAGTCCGATGTGGACGCATCAACGAGCGAGGACCGCGGCCCGCGAGCGATCCGGCTGCTGACCTTCGGCCACGGCACCGCCGACGCAGCGACCATGACCAACCTGCTGCGAAACGCCGAAGTCCACCAGCTGGTCGACGTGCGCACCGCACCCGGCAGCCGCCACAATCCCGACGCCACCCGAGCAGCGATGTCGCACTGGCTGCCCGCTGCTGGCATCGGCTACCGCTGGGAAAAGCGCCTCGGCGGTTGGCGCCGGGCGCGCGCGGACAGCCCCGACACCGCGCTGCGCAACCAGGCGTTCAGCGGCTATGCCGAGCACATGCGTTCCGCTGGATTCCGGGACGCCATCGACGATCTGATCGCCGATGCGGCCGTGGAGCTGAACGCGGTGATGTGCGCCGAATCGCTCTGGTGGCGCTGCCATCGCAAGATGATCGCCGACTTCCTGACCCTGGTGCGCGGCGTGGAGGTCGGCCACCTGATGCACGACGGAAAGGTGCGCCCGCACCGCCCCAGCCCCGAAGCCCGCCTGGTCCCGGAACGAGGTGTGCTCATCTACGACGCCGGGCAGCCTCGACTCGACGTCGATTGACAGCGCGCCGAACACCCGAGCGGTGATGTTGCCGAGTGCCAACGGGTCCTGCATGCTTCCCGCGGAGAACCGCAGCGACGCTGGTTTCGGCGAATCGCGACCACGTGCGGTGCGACGACGTTCTGGAGGACCGGCGTGGCGAACCCGCCCGATGAGCCACCGGAGCCGCAACCGGTGCTGACCTCGCTGACCGGCTCGGCGATCTTCCTGGTGCTGACGATCAACGGCGGCGGCGAGCCAGCGGTACGGGATCTGCTCGGAGACCTGGCCGGACTGCAGCGCGCGGTGGGCTTCCGCTACCCCGAAGGTGGCCTGGCCTGCGTGGCAGGCATCGGCTCGACCGCCTGGAACCGCCTGTACTCCGGCCCCCGCCCGGCCGGTCTGCACGTGCTGCCCGAGTACGCCGGACCGCACCACCGAGCGGTGTCCACCCCAGGTGACGTCCTGCTGCACATCCGAGCCAGGCAGATGTTCCTCTGCTTCGAACTCGCCACGCAGATCCTGACCCGCCTGGGCAGTGCGGTCTCCGTGGTCGACGAGGTGCACGGCTTCAAGTACTGGGATCAGCGCGACCTGCTCGGCTTCGTCGACGGCACCGAGAACCCCGACGGCAACGCGGCGCACAAGGCGGTGACGGTCACCGCGGACCAGGACGCTCCGTTCGAGGGCGCCAGTTACGTCATCGTGCAGAAGTACTTGCACGACACGGAATCCTGGAACGCGCTGCCGGTCGAGGAGCAGGAGCGGATCATCGGCCGCACGAAGCTCGACGACATCGAGATGGCCGACGACGTCAAACCGGCCGACTCGCACGTCGCGGTCAACACGATCACCGAGGCGGACGGCACTCAGCGGCAGATCGTGCGCGACAACATGCCGTTCGGCAGCCTCGGCGACGGCGAGTTCGGCACCTACTTCATCGGCTACGCCAACGATCCGGCGGTGATCGAGCTGATGCTGGAGCGGATGTTCACCGGCACCGGCGAGGCGACCCACGACCGGATCCTGGACTTCTCGACGGCGAAGACCGGATCGCTGTTCGTCGTGCCCACCGCGGACTTCCTCGACGACCAGCCACCCCCGCCGGAGCCGGGGCGCACGACCGAGGCCGATGCATCGCTGCGGATCGGCAGCCTGAAGGGACGACAGCCATGAACAACCTGCACCGCGAGCTGGCCCCGATCTCGGCGGCGGCCTGGCAGGACCTGGAGGACCAGGTCCGCGAGGTGTTCGTGCTCAACGCCGGCGCCCGCCGGGTCGTGGACATGCCGGACCCGAAGGGCCCCGAACTGGCTGCGGTGGGCACCGGCCACCTCGGCGAGCCCACCACCGCGGCGGCGGGCGTGCAGATGCGCGTCCGCGTGGCCCAGCCGGTCGTCGAACTGCGGATGCCGTTCCGAGTCTCACGCGAGGCGGTCGATTCGGTGGAGCGCGGCGCTCAGGGCGCCGACTGGTCACCCGCGGTCATCGCCGCGCAGCAGATGGCCTTGGCCGAGGACAGCGCCATCTTCGACGGCCTGCCGTCCGCAGATACCGACGGTCTGCGCAGCGGCTCGTCCCACGAGGTCATCGCCCTGCCAGCGGACGTCTCAGCCGTCCCGGAAGCGGTGGCGCAAGCACGCACTGCGCTGCGATCGGCAGGTGTCGGCGGCCCCTGCGCACTGCTGCTGAGCCCTGACATCCACACCGCGGTCAGCGGCGCGGTGATCGGCGGGCGACTCGCGGTCGAGGAGCTTTCACGCGTCGTCGGCGGTGACATCGTGTGGTCACCAGCCCTGGACGGAGGCCTGCTGGTGTCGACCCGCGGCGGCGACAGCGAACTGGTCCTCGGCCGCGATCTGTCGATCGGCTACCTCGGCCACGACACAACATCGATCGAGCTGTACCTGGAGGAGAGCTTCGCCTTCCAGCTGCACAGCCCCGAAGCAGCCATCGAACTGGCGAGCTGAGCCCGGCGAGGAGCAAACATGACCGAAGACCCGAACCCGGACCCGGGCTGGTACTTCAACCTCCGCACCCACAAGGTCGAACACCACGACCGAGCGCGAGCCAGCGACCTCCTCGGCCCCTACCCGGACGAAGAAACAGCCCGAAGAGCCCTCGAACTAGCAGCCGAAAGAACCCGCCAAGCCGACGCCGAAGACGAAAAGTGGAACGACGACTGACGCGACTCGCCACTCGATCCCGTCTTGGTGCAGCCGACGGGTAGTCCGCTGTGGAGAAGCAGGCCGTGTTGGCGGTCAGCAGCGGGTATCAGTTCGCGGGGTGGTCGTGCCGTCGCTGGTAAGTGACCCAGCTGTAGGAGCTCCGCCTGACGCGGTCTGTCTCGTGCCACGAGGTGGGGTCGATCTTCGGGAAGTGGACATCGCCCGCCAGGTCGGCGTTGATCTCGGTGATCTCGAGTCGATCGGCAGCGCCGATGAGTTGGGCGTAGATCTCGCCTCCGCCGAAGCAGAAGACCTCGTCGTCGTTGGCTGCTGCCATCGCTTCGGCGATCGAACCCACGACTGTGATGCCTTCGGGTGCCCAGTCGGTGCGGCGAGTGACGACGATCGAGCGTCGGCCGGGCAGGGGGCGGCCGATCGAGTCGAACGTGCGCCGTCCCATCACCAGGGTCTTTCCCGTGGTGATTCCCTTGACGCGTTGGAGGTCGTCTTTGTCCCTCCACACCAGATCTCCATCGCGGCCGATCACGCGGTTCCGGGCTACTGCTGCGATGAGCGTCATGATCACGGGGTCATTATCGCCTAGCACATGCCGGTTGTGGTGCGGCACGACCGGACCACCGGAGCCACCATCAACCGGTCACTGATCGCCTACGGCCACGAGCACCGACTTCACGGGATCACTCGTCCAGGACTTGAGCCGCGGGGCCCACGTCGCGCCGGCGGCTCGGACGGTGAGTCGGTGGCGTGACGTGGACCCCGCAGCTGGTCAGTGCAGGGAGTCGATTGCTGCTTTGCTGTACGGGGTCAGGTCGGTCAAGCGGTTGTTGAGGACCTTGGTCGGCCACTCGGGGTCGGCGAGGAGGGCTCGGCCGACTGCGACGAGGTCGAACTCGTCCTGTTCCAGGCGGTCGAGGAGTTGGTCGACGTTGTCCACGGCTGCGCTCGCTCCGGTCAGCGAGCCCGGTTCGAAGACCTTGTTCAGGCCGACCGAGCCGACGGTGATGACCGGCTTGCCGGTGACCTTCTTCGTCCAGCCCGCGATGTTGAGCTCGGAACCGGAGTCGGGGAACTCCGGCTGCCAGTAGCGGCGGCCGGAGGCGTGGAAGGCGTCCACTCCGGCGTCCGCCAGCGGGGTGAGCAGGGTTTCCAGCTCGCCGGGGTTCTCGGCCAGTCGGACGTCGTAGTTGGCGGACTTCCACTGGGAGAAGCGCAGCACGACGGGGAAGTCCGGGGCGACCTTCTCCCGGACCGCGGCCACGATGTCCGCGGCGAACTTGGTGCGGGAGACCAGATCGCCGCCGTAGGCGTCGGTGCGCTGGTTGGTGCGCTCCCACAAGAACTGGTCGATGAGGTAGCCGTGCGCGCCGTGCAGCTCCACGCCATCGAAGCCGATGCGCTCGGCCGCCTGCGCGGCGTCGGCGAAAGCGCGGATGACGTCGTCGATGTCAGCGAGGGTCATTGTGGTGCCAGCATTGGGCGTGCCGTCCAGCGCGATCCCGGACGGTCCCGTGGAGGGGGCTGAGGGGAACGGCGGTGCTCCGGCGGGGCGCTGGATGCCGACGTGCCAGAGCTGCGGCATGATCTTGCCGCCCTGCGCGTGCACGGCCTCCACGACCCGGGCCCAGCCGGCGAGCTGCTGCTCACCGTGGAAGCGGGGGACGCCGTCGCTGAACCCGGCGGACGGGTGATCGACGGTGGTGCCCTCGGTGATGATCAGGCCGGTGCCTGCTGCGGCGCGGCGGGCGTAGTACGCGGCCACGTCCTCCCCGGGCACACCGCCCGGGGAGTGCTGGCGGGTCATCGGAGCCATGACGATGCGGTTCGGCAGCGTTGCTGAACCCAACGTGAACGGGCGGGACAGTAGTTGAGCTGCGCGGCTGCTCACCGTTTCGGTCTCCTGTCAGGCATGCCGAGATAAACTGTGCAAATCAAGGGTACAGTTCGCAGACCAAACTGCAACAGTGAGAGTTGCTATTCTGGGTTGGGTAAGATCGCCGCTGATCTGCGGGCGGAGGTGGAGACCGTGCTGGACATCCGGTTCTCCCGCGCGCTGAAGGTGATGCTGTTCCTCGCGCTCGCCGATCAGGACGATCCCGCCGCGCAGAGCTCGGCCCAGCTGGCCCGCGGCCTGAACACCAACCCGAGCCTGGTCCGCAAACTCCTGGTCCCGCTGGTCAACGCCGGACTCGTCGTATGTGCGAAAGGCCGCGCCGGGGGAGCGAGGCTGGGCAGGCCGGCGGACCGCATCACGCTGGCGGAGATCTACCGCTGCGCGGTCGGCGACAAACCCCTGTGGGCCTGTTCGCCGAACGGCGAGCAGGAGGCCTGCCTGGTCAGCGCGCACGCCAGCGACTACTTCGCCGCCCTCACCGCCGAAGCGGAACAAGCAGTGCTCGCCTCCCTCGGCGACCGAACCCTCGCCGACAGCGTCCGCGAGCTCCGCGACCTGGAGGAGCAGCACGGCTCGGCCTGATCGCTGCGCGAATCCCGGGCGAATGAAGACCCCGCGGAACCGATCTGCGAGAAGACCGGTTCACGACAGGGGTCTCATAGTCCGGTGTGGACTGTCTGAGTACGCCTCGAGTCCGCGCGGAGATTCGTCGGCGGCTGGGATTAGCCGAGCGCGTACACCTGGCCGGTTTGACCGCCTTCGATCGAGCGGACGTAGGCCCGGGCGACCTCGGCGACGTCGATCGGGCGGATGTCAGGGGAGAAGTCCTCCACGTCGCGGTTCCAACGCTGTCCCAGCACTTCATGCCCAGCGCATCGCAACTGTTGTGGATGGTCGACAGCTACCTGCTGACGGTGGCGGCCTTCCTCGTTACCTGCGGAATGCTGAGCGATCGCATCGGGCGCAGGAAGGTGTTGCTCGGCGGTTTCGCCGTGTTCAGACTGGCTTCCCTCGGGGCGGCTTTTGCCACCACACCGGCGATGCTGATCTCCTTCCGCGCCGTGCTCGGGTTCGGCGCGGCCATGCTCGCGGCCGCAACGGTGGCCATCATCCGCGTCGTCTTCCCGGACGATCGGGAACGCGGGTCCGCGATCGGGGTGTGGTCGGCGAGCGCGGTTCGATCTCCCCGTCGCACCTCGTCGTCGGCGTGGTGGCGGTGGCGCTGCTGGTCGCGTTCGTGCTGCGGCAGCGCCGGATCCGGGATCCGCCCTGGGGATCGTCATCCTCGGTACGGCGTTGAGCGTGATCTACCGCAACACGCTGCAACCGGTGGCAGGAGTCGCCTCCGCGCTGGGGACGGGCGGTTCGACGGTCAGTGCAGGACCACTCCGCCCCAGGCTGCCTGGCTGGCGAGGGTGACGTCCGGTTCGAGCATCGCGCGGTCGAACTCCCGGATCTCGCCACCGGCCACCAGACGGGGCCAATCGGGGTTGGCCAGCGCGCCGCGTCCCAGCGCTACCAGGTCGGCTTCTCCCGCAGCGAGCACGGATTCCGCTCTTGCGAGCTCGTGCATCCCTCCGTTGGCGATCACGGGCAGACCGGTGACGTCCTTGGCCAGCCGGGTGATGGTCGTGCCGGAGTCGAGCGCGGCACCGTCGGCCCAGTCCCTGCCCTCGCTGGCGAGGTGGACGTAGTCGGCACCCGCGGCGGCCACGGCGCCGAAGATCACTTCCGCTTCGCGGGCGCCGCCGGGCCAGCGGTAGTCGAAGTCGTTGACCTTGGTCTGCGACAGCCGGATGCCCACCGGGAAATCCGGCCCCGCGGCGGAGCGGACCGTCCCGAGCACTTCGGCGGCGAAGCGCGCTCGGTTCACCGCCGATCCGCCGTACCGGTCCTCCCGGAGATTGGTGTAGGCGGTGAGGAACTGATCGATGAGATAGCCGTTCGCGCCGTGCACCTCCACGCCGTCGAACCCGGCTTCGCGTGCTCGGGCGGCAGCTGCGGCGAAACCGGCGACGGCCTGGGAGATCTCGTCCGCGGTCGCCTCGCGCGGGGTCTGGAAAGGCCCGGACCCGCCGCCGTACGCAGGCATCTTGGCCCCTTTGGGGGCGACGGCCGAAGGCGCGATCGTCGTCGTCCGGTACCGGTTGTGCTGGGACAGAGCGCCCGCGTGCATGAGCTGCAGCACGATCCGGCCTCCAGCGTCGTGCACCGCGCGCACGACCTCGCGCCAGCCCGCGACGTGCGCGGCGGAGGTGATGCCCGGCTGGTCCGGATACGCCTGGCTGTGCTGCTCGTCGGTGTAGGTGCCTTCGGTGGTGATCAACCCGAATCCGCCGCATGCGAACTCCGCGTAGTAGTCGGCCATGCGCGCGGTCGGCACCCCATCTCCGGCGGTGCTGACCCTGGACATCGGGGCGACGACCGCTCGGTTGGGCAGTTCGGTCCGACCGATCCGCACCGGGGTCAGGGCGGGGTGAAGCGACATTCGTTCCTCGTTTCCGTGAAGGGAGATCGCGGTGCTGCCGGGTGCGGCTCTCCGCTGCTCGCGTGACGAGAACGATCCTGCGTGCGACGCATGCGCAGGTGCAAGTACGGTCTTCAATGTGCCGTAGTGTCGATTTGTATACCAATGGAGGTGGTCGTCGTGCGTGAAAGCGTTTCGGAGATGCCGGAGTACTGCACCGTCGAGACGGCGATGGAGGTCGTCGGGGGCAAGTGGAAGATGGCGATCCTCAAGCACCTCATCGCCGGGCCGCAGCGGTTCGGGGAGCTCCGGCGGGCGCTGCCATCGGTCACCCAGCGGATGCTGACCCGCCAGCTGCGCGAGCTCGAGGCGGACGGCGTCGTGCTCCGCACGGTGTACCCGCAGGTGCCACCGAAGGTGGAGTACAGCCTGACCGGGATCGGGAAGAGCCTGGAGGACCTCATCCACCGGCTCGAGGAGTGGGGCGCGTGGTACCGGGAGCAAGACGTTCCGGGACGGGCGGCGGAAGCATGAGGCGGCGAGGGCTGCCCGGTTGATCTCCGTGCGTGGCCTGGTGGTTGCGGGCGGTGCACCTCGGGTGGTGCGCTGGGGCGTTGGTCGGGTTGGCGCGGGGGCGAGAGCGGGGTTTTTGGTGAGACCCTACAAATCTTGGTCTTGAATGCTGGCGCGTCGCTCCTCACGCTGCCGGGCGCTATCAGGCAGTGTTGAGGTCACGTTCGGCGACGTTTCCGCACCAGGGGCCGTCGCCTTTCTCGTGCGCAGAAGATGTGAGGCTCGGTGTTCAGTCGTATCGCCATCGTGAACAGGGGAGAGGCCGCTGTGCGGCTGATCCACGCCGTCCGGGAGGTCAACGCCGAGGGCTCGGCGCGGATCGAGACGGTCGCGCTCCACACCGACGTGGACGCCACCTCCACCTTCGTTCGAGAGGCCGATATCGGCTACTGCCTCGGCCCGGCGTCCGCGCGTCCCTACCTGGACCTCGACGTGCTGGAACGCGCCCTGCGCGAGACCGGCGTCGACGCGGTGTGGGTCGGCTGGGGCTTCGTGGCCGAGGACCCCGCGTTCGCCGAGCTCTGCGAGAAGCTGGGCGTGACCTTCATCGGCCCGAGCCCCGAGGCCATGCGCCGGCTCGGTGACAAGATCGGGGCGAAGCTGCTCGCCGAGGAGGCCGGGGTTCCGGTGGCGCCCTGGAGTCGTGGTGCTGTCGAGGACCTCGACGGCGCGCTGAAGGCGGCCAAGGAGATCGGCTTCCCGCTGATGCTCAAGGCGACCGCCGGTGGTGGTGGGCGCGGTATCCGGGTCATCCACTCCGACGCGGAGTTGGAGGAGGCCTACGAACGCACCAGCCTCGAAGCCGAGCGCGCGTTCGGCAGCGGTGTGCTGTTCCTCGAGCGGTTGGTCACCGGCGCCCGGCACGTCGAGGTCCAGGTGATCGCTGACGGACAGGGCACGGCCTGGGCGCTGGGTGTGCGGGACTGCTCGGTGCAGCGCCGCAACCAGAAGATCATCGAGGAATCGGCTTCGCCGGTGCTCGGCGCTGAGCAGGTGCGTGAGCTCAAGGCCGCTGCCGAGCGGCTGGCGCTGGCCGCCGACTACCGCGGTGCCGGGACCGTCGAGTTCCTGTACCAGCCCGCCGAGGAGCTGTTCGCCTTCCTCGAGGTCAACACCCGGCTGCAGGTGGAGCACCCGATCACCGAGGCGACCACCGGCATGGACCTGGTCAAGGCCCAGTTGCACGTGGCGTCGGGTGGCAAGCTCGAGGGCGAGGTCCCGGCCGAGATCGGGCACGCGGTCGAGGCGCGGCTCAACGCCGAGGACCCGGACCGCGACTTCGCGCCCGCGCCCGGCCGGATCTCCCTGCTCGACCTGCCAGCCGGTCCCGGCATCCGGGTCGACACCGGTGTCAGCGAGGGCGACACCATCCCCGCCGACTTCGACTCGATGATCGCCAAGATCATCGCCTACGGCCGCAACCGCGACGAGGCGCTCGGCCGCCTGCGGCGCGCGCTCGCCCAGACGACCGTGATCATCGAGGGCGGCACCACCAACAAGAGCTTCCTGCTCGACCTGCTCGACGAGCCCGAGGTCATCGACGGCAGCGCCGACACCGGCTGGATCGACCGGGTTCGCGACGAGGGCCGCCTGGTCTGCGACAGCGGTTCCGGGATCGCCCTGGCTGCGGCGGCCATCGAGGCCTACGAGGACGAGGCGCAGGTGGAGCTGCAGCGGCTGCTGTCCACCGCGCACGGCGGTCGACCGCAGGTCCAGCACGAGGGCGGCCGCGCGATCGACCTCAAGCTGCGCGGCGTCGGCTACCGCGTGCTGGTCGCCCAGGTCGGCCCGCAGCGCTACCGCGTCGGCTTCGCCAACGGCGACGACGTGCGCATGGTCGACGCCGAGCTCGAGCGGTTCGACGCCGCCACCGGCCAGCTGATCGTCAACGGGCAGCGGTTCCGGCTGGTCACCAGCACGCACGGCCCCATTCACCTGGTCGAGGTGGACGGCGTGACGCACCGGATCAGCCGCGACGAGGGCGGCGTGCTCCGCTCGCAGTCGCCGGCGCTCGTGGTCGCCACGCCGCTGGAGGTCGGTGCCGAGGTCGAGGCCGGGGCACCGGTGCTCGTCCTGGAAGCCATGAAGATGGAGACGGTGCTGCGCGCGCCGTTCCGCGCCAAGCTGCGCGAATGCCTGGTCTCGATCGGCAGTCAGGTGGAGACCGGTGCTCCGCTGCTGCGCCTGGAGCCGATCAGCGAGGACGACGACGAGTCCGCCAGCGCGGAGAGCTCCGCCGCAGAGGTCGAGCTGCCTGCCGAGCCCACCGGCGTCTCGGCGCAGGACCGCGTGCAGCGCGGGCTGCAGGACCTGCGCAGCCGCCTGCTCGGGTTCGACGTCGACCCGCACGACCAGCAGCGTGTTCTCGCCGACTACCTCGCCGCCCGGGCCGAGGTGACCGAGGACGGGGACCGGCCGCTGGCCGGCGAGGTCGACCTGCTGTGGGTCTTCGCCGACCTGTCGGAGCTGAGCCGGAACAAGCCCGCCGCGCAGGACTCCACCGCTGACATGCAGGTGCACAGCCCGCGCGAGTTCTTCCACACCTACCTGCAGAGCCTCGACGTCGAGCGGGCCGGGCTGCCCGAGACCTTCCAGAACCGGCTCACCAGGGTTGTCGGGCACTACGGGGTCAAGGACCTGGACCGGACCCCGGCACTGGAGGAAGCGGTCTTCCGCATCTTCCTGGCCCAGCAGCGGGCCGCCTCCGATGTGGTCGTGGTGACCAAGCTGCTGAAGCAGTGGCTGTCCGAGCCGGTGCCGCCGGCATCGGTGCGCGAGACCGTGGGCCACGCCCTGGAGCACCTGATCGTGGCGACCCAGGTGCGCTTCCCGGTCGTCGGCGACCTCGCCCGCAACGTGGTGTTCCGCTGGTTCGCGCAGCCGATGCTGCGCCGCACCCGCGCCGAGGTCTACGCCGACGTGCGCGGACACCTGCGCTACCTCGACGAGCACCCGGACGCCGCCGACCGCGCGGAGCGGATCGCCGCAATGGTCGCCAGCCCGGAACCGCTGGTTCGCCTGCTCGGCCAGCGGATCGGTCGCAACGGCTCGGACCACGGGCCGCTGCTGGAGGTGCTCAGCCGGCGCTACTACCGGGACCGGGCGTTGGAGGACGTCCAGTGCCGGCGGATCGGTGACCGCTCGCTGGTCACCGCCGAGTACGACCTGGACGGGCAGCGCCTGCAGCTGGTTGCCACGGCCGCTGAGTTCGCCGACCTCGGTGAAGCGGTCCGAGCCGTCGGCGAGGCGGCCAACGGTGCTGCCGAGCTGGTCGCGGACATCTACCTGACCTGGGACGACCAGCCCGCGGACGCCGACGCGGTCGCGGAGGCGCTGCGCGGTGCTCTGGCCGAGCTGCCGCTGCCGAGCAGCCTGCGGCGCGTGACGACCTCGGTGGCGGGGCGTCGCGGTTCGGCGATGCACCACCACTTCACCTTCCGCCCGAGCGAGGACGGGCTGGTCGAGGAGCGCATCATCCGCGGCCTGCACCCGCTGGTCGGCCAGCGGCTGCAGCTGCACCGGCTGGAGAACTTCGACATCACCCGGCTCCCGTCGGCCGACGAGGACGTGTACCTGTTCCGCTGCGTCGCGCCGGAGAACCCGGCCGACGAGCGCCTCGTCGCGATGGCCCAGATCCGCGACCTGACGCCGCTGCGCGATTCGGACGGCCGGGTCGCGGCCCTGCCAGCGGCCGAAGCGGTGCTGGACGCCTGCCTGGACGCGATCCGCCGAGTTCAGGCTCAGCGCCCGGCCAAGAAGCGGCTCGACGCCAACCGGATCGTGCTCTACGTGTGGCCGTCGATCGACATCTCCAAGGAAGCCCTCAACGCGGTGGTGGCGCGCGTGGCGCCGCGGACCGCGGGGGCCGGGCTGGAGGAAGTCCTCTACCTCGGTCGGCAGCGGGACGAGGAGACCGGAGAGCTCAGCGGCGTCGCGCTGCGGCTGTCCTACGGCGGCGGTGCTGGCCTGCAGATCGAGATGGCCGAACCGCCGACCGAGCCGATCCAGCCGCTGGACGACTACGGCCAGAAGGTGCTGCGCGCCCGGCGGCGCGGGAACGTCTACCCGTACAAGCTGATCGACGTGGTGGCCGGGGCCAGCGGCACGTTCGTCGAGTACGACCTGGACGACACCGGCGCCCTGGCGCCGGTCGACCGCCCGAAGGGCCTGAACAAGTCCGGCATCGTGCTCGGCATGGCCAGCACTCCGACCGAGCGCTACCCGGAGGGCGTCAAGCGGGTCGTGCTGCTGGGCGACCCGACCAAGGCGCTCGGCGCGCTGTCCGAGCCGGAGTGCTCGCGGGTGATCGCCGCCCTGGACCTCGCTGAGCGCGAGGGCGTTCCGGTGGAGTGGTACGCCCTGTCGGCGGGTGCCCGGATCTCGATGGACTCCGGCACCGAGAACATGGACTGGGTGGCCGCGGCGCTGAAGCGGATCGTGCACTTCACCCAGGACGGCGGTGAGATCAACATCGTGGTGGCCGGCATCAACGTGGGCGCCCAGCCGTACTGGAACGCCGAGGCCACGATGCTGATGCACACCAAGGGAATCCTGGTGATGACGCCGGATTCGGCGATGGTGCTCACCGGCAAGCAGTCGCTGGACTTCTCCGGCGGTGTGTCGGCGGAGGACAACTTCGGCATCGGCGGCTACGACCGGGTGATGGGCCCGAACGGGCAGGCCCAGTACTGGGCGGCCGACCTCGCCGGTGCCCGGCGGGTGCTGATGGGGCACTACGACCACACCTACGTCGTGCCAGGCGAGACCGGGCCGCGCCGGGCCCGTACGTCCGACCCTGCCGACCGCGACATCTCGAACTACCCGCACGCCGTGGTCGGCAGCGACTTCACCACGGTCGGCGAGATCTTCTCGGCGGCGACGAACCCGGATCGCAAGAAGCCGTTCGACATCCGGACGGTGATGCGGGCCGTCGCCGACCAGGACCACGCGGTGCTGGAGCGCTGGGCGGGCATGGCCGACGCGGAAACCGCCGTCGTGCAGGATGCGCACCTCGGTGGCCTGCCGGTCTGCCTGGTCGGGATCGAGTCGCGCTCGGTTCCGCGCCGGGGCTTCCCGCCCACCGACGGCCCGGACACCTACACCTCCGGCACGCTGTTCCCGCGGTCGTCGAAGAAGGTGGCGCGCGCGATCAACGCGGCCAGCGGGAACCGTCCACTGGTGGTGCTGGCGAACCTGTCCGGCTTCGACGGCTCGCCGGAGTCGATGCGCAAGCTGCAGCTGGAGTACGGCGCCGAGATCGGCCGCGCGGTGGTCAACTTCGAGGGCCCGATCGTGTTCTGCGTGATCTCGCGCTACCACGGCGGTGCGTTCGTGGTGTTCTCCAAGGCGCTGAACCCGAACATGACCGTGTTGGCGGTGGACGGCTCGTTCGCCTCGGTCATCGGCGGTGCTCCGGCGGCGGCCGTGGTCTTCGCCGGTGAGGTGAACGCGCGCACGGCGAAGGATCCGCGGGTGCAGGAGCTGGAGGCGCGGGTGTCGGGAGCTACCGACGTCGAGCGCGTCACGCTGGCCGACGAGCTGGCGGAGCTGCGGTCGTCGGTGCGGGCCGAGAAGCTCGGCGAGGTGGCCGCGGAGTTCGACTCGGTGCACAGCATCCAGCGCGCGGTCGAGGTCGGATCGGTGGACGCGATCGTCCAGCCGGAGCGGTTGCGGCCGGACATCATCGACGCCATCGAGCGCGGCCTGGAGAAGTAGGACTGACAACGCGCGAGCGACGAGGGGCAGTTGCTCCTCGTCGCTCGCGTCGTTTACTCCACTGTGTACGTTCAGCCGGTGGGCTTTCCGTCGAGGAAGCCGACCGCGCCCAGGACGTTCCCGCGGCGTGCTGCCGCGTCGTCGACCGGCTGGTCCGGGCGCCAGTACGCCGCGGGCACAACACCCGGTTCGACCAGCGTGTAGCCGGGGAAGAGCTCGGCGACCTCATCGGGGTTGCGGATGTGCATCTGCGGCGTCGAAGTAGAGGCGAGCAGTTCGCGCAGCTCGGCGATCTCCTGGTCGGTGCGGCTCAGCTGGGCGTTGTTGGAGACCGCCAGCGCGCTGCCCGGCGCGCAGGCGTCCCGGTAGCGGGCCACCAGCGCCGCGCCGTCGGGGCTCGGGATGATGTCGAGGATGCCGAAGGCCAGCACCGCGACCGGTCGGGAGAAGTCCAGCAGTCCGGTGACAGTGGGGGAGTTGAGCACCGCGTCGACATCGCAGACGTCTGCTTCGGTGACCGTCACCCGTTCGTCGTGGCCGAGCAGGTGCCGGGCGTGGTGGCAGGCGACGGCCTCCCAGTCCACGTAGGCCACGCGCGCCTCCGGGTTGTGCGCGTGCGCGATCTCGTGGACGTTGCCGACCGTCGGAACACCTGATCCCAGGTCGATGAACTGGTCGATCCCCGCCTCGATGGTCAGGAAGCGCACCGTGCGGCCGAGGAACCCGCGGTTGATGTAGCAGTAGTCCCGCTCCGTCGGGGCGAACTCCAGCGCCTTCTCCGCCGTTTCCCGGTCGATGGCGAAGTTCGCCGAACCGCCGAGCAGGTAGTCGTACATGCGGGCGATGTTGGGGTTGTCCAGGTCCGCGTGCGAGACCCTGGCCGCCAGCTCCGCATCTCGGAAGTTCTGATGCATGTCGCACACGGTAACTGCTCGAATCCCCTTCGAGGAGGGGCAACCGAACGGTCGGCACGAGGATGCCCCGAATGGCGGTGACCAGTCATCGCGACTGCTGCTGATCGAGCATGGCGAGGTAGGCGTCGAGCTGGGCGGCGCCGGTGAGGAGGTTGCGGCTGCGCGTGGTCAGCCGGTCCTGCCAGGAGTCGAGGAAGACGCTCAACGCTTCCGTTCCTCCAACCTCGCTTAGCGAATCGATGAACTGCGCGATCTGGTGCAGCAGATAGCCGCCCCGGCGCAGCTGCCGTGCGATCTCGGCGTCGCGCACGCAGTCCGGTCCGTATTCGCGGTAGTCCGTGGCTCTGTTGCGTTCGGGGCGCAGGATTCCCTCGGCTTCCCAGGTGCGCAGTGTCGCCGGATGCACGTCCAGCCGACGTGCGAGTTCGCCGACAGTCAGCGGTTGTCCTGTGAGAGGCGCCGGTGTCCTGGTGGACAGGACACCCAGGGCCGTCGCGACTTCGGTGCGGGTGTCGCGTTCGGTGAGCAGCGCGACGTGTGCGGCGTCGATCAGCCGGTAGGCGGACTCGGTGTCGCCGCGGTTGGTCGCGCGCATGATCTCCACCGCCTGCTGATGCCCGTGTCCGGCGCGCAACGCGAGGAAGGCGCGGAGGGCCTGGGCGTGCAGGGCTGTGTAGTGCCGGTATCCGGTCTCGCTGCGTTCGGTCGGCGGGAAGACGCCGGCGTCGTCGTAGTTGCGGATCGCCTGTGCGGACAGACCGTGCTCCCGGGCGAGGTCGATGGGTCGCAGCTTGCACCTCCGATTGAGGCTTGTATCCGGATTAGCCAGGTAAATCTTGTAGAAGTTTCACCCGAGTTTTCAACGATACGTTGGAGAGCAGTTCCTTCGAAAAGGGGTTGTTCATGTCCACTGCCGCATCTGCGCGTGCCATCGGCCGCCAACTCGACGACTCGGCAAGCCTGGGTCATGTTCTCGACGAGCTGCTCGCCGCGAGGGCGGAGCCGCCGACCTTGCTCGGCCTCGGCGAGCCGACTCATGGGATCGAGGCGTTCCCGTTGCTGCGCAACGAAATCCTGGGTCTCCTGGTCGAACGTGGATACCGGTCGATCGTGCTGGAGACCGATGTCTTCGCCGCTTCCGTTGTCGACGACTAGGTGAGCGGGGCTACGGCGAAGATCGACGACGTGCTGGCGACCGGGTTCAGCCACGGTTTCGGTGCTGTGCCGGGCAACCGCGAACTCGTCGAATGGCTCCGGGCACACAACGCCGACCGTGCACCGCAGGATCGGGTTCGCTTCCACGGCTTCGACGCGCCGGTGGAGTTCTCCGCTGCGCCGAGCCCGCGATGTGCGCTGACCTCGGTCAACGACTACCTGTCCGCGGCGCTGCGGCCCGAGTCTGTCCGCGACCTCGACGCGCTGCTCGGCGAGGACGCGGACTGGACGAACGAGGCGGCCATGTACGACCCGGCAGCGTCCGTCGGCGGCTCGGATCGCGCTCGTGCCTTGCGCATCGCCGCCGACGACCTCGCCAGCGCGCTGAGCCGCGCGGCACCGGCGCTGCGCCCCGCCGACCCGACCGGCTACGACCACGCCCTAGCGCACGCGCGCACCGCTCAGGGTCTGCTGCGCTATCACGCGGCCATGGCCAGCTCCGGGCCCGATCGCATCGCGACCTTGCTCAGCCTGCGCGCCGAGATGATGGCCGAGAACCTGCTCGCGATCGCGGCTGAGGAGCAGCAACGCGGGCCAAGCCTGGTGTTCGCGCACAACGTGCACCTCCAGCCGGCGCAGTCCCAAATGTCGGTCGGTGAGGACAACGTGAGCTGGGGGAGCGCTGGCTCGCTCGTGGGAATCGCGCTGGGCGAGCGGTACAGGTTCGTGGCAACCGACGCCAACCCCAACAGCGATCCGGACACCCTCCAGGGAGTGTTGGCCGAGGCGACCACTCGGCGTGCCCTGTTCCCGGCACCCGCTCTCCGCGCCGCGCTTGCCCCGTCGATCGGCGCGGGCGAACCGATCGTGCCCGGCCACATCCCTGTCACCCCGGCGGACTTGGACGGCGCTGATGCGGTCATCTTCGTCGCTGACACCGACGGGAAACGGCATGAGTTCTGGTGACCGCTCTCGGTTTTAATCGTTTGACGCTTCGTTCGGGACGGCGGTAACTTGGCTGAGCTTCTGTTGCCGTCGTGTTGGAGAAGGACGTTGTTCATCTGAGGTCCTGAGATGCCGTCTCGTCGTGGCTCGTGCTGAGCCCGACCGGTAGCGACCTCTGCGCTGTGAGCCGTCTTCCCACTCGTCTTCGGGTATCGACCTCCGCTGCACCGCTGTCGCTCGCGGCGTCTCGAACGTGTCCTGCACCGTTCGATTCGGACTTCGGGAGGTCCTCATGTCAACATCCCCGCATTCGCCCGTTACCGTGGGCATCAGCTGCGTCGGGCTCGAATTCGAGTGGCCGGACGGCGGCCGCGTCTTCAACGGTCTCCAAACAGCGTTCGGACCCGGCCGCACCGGGCTCATCGGGCTCAACGGCTCGGGTAAGTCCACGTTGCTCAAGCTGCTCGCCGGTGAGCTGACCGCTACCGGCGGCGTGGTCCGGGTGTCCGGCGAAGTCGGTTACCTGCCGCAGAACGTCGCGCTCGACACCGCGTTGCGCGTTGACGAAGTCCTGGGCATCGCCGGGGTTCGCGCGGCGCTGCGCGCCATCGGCTCAGGTGACGTGCGCGAGGAGCACTTCGCCGCGATCGGCGAGGCCTGGGATGTCGAAGAGCGTGCTTCGGCGGTTCTCGCCGGTCTCGGATTGGGGCACATCGGGCTCGACCGGACCATCGGTGAGGTTTCCGGTGGCGAGTCGGTGCTGTTGCGGCTGGCCGCGCTGCTGCTGGACCGGCCGGACGTCCTGCTGCTCGACGAGCCGACCAACAACCTCGACCTGCTCGCCCGGCGACGGCTGTGCTCGGCGGTCGCGGCGTGGTCCGGGGTGCTGGTCGTGGTCAGCCACGACCGCGAACTGCTGGCCGAGGTTGATCAGATCGCTGACCTTCGGGATGGCGAGATCAACTGGTACGGAGGTGATCTCGCCGCCTACGAGGAAGCTGTCGCGATCGAGCAGGAGGCGGCGCAGCGGATGGTGCGGGTCGCTGAAACCGATCTGCGCAGGCAGAAGCGCGAGCTCGCCGACGCGCACCTCAAGCTGGCCCGTCGCAAGCGGTACGGCCAGAAGATGTGGGACACCAAGCGCGAACCGAAGGTGGTGATGAGCCAGCGCAAGCGCGATGCCCAGGTGTCGGCCGGCAAGCACCGCATCATGCACGAGACGAAGCTCGCTGAGGCTCAGGAACGGCTGGTCGAGGCGGCGGAGGCGGTGCACGATGACGATGAGATCCGGGTTGACCTTCCTCGCACCGCGGTGCCGCCGGGACGCACTGTTCTGACCCTGCGTGACCTGCGCTTGCGTTACGGGGCGCGGGTATCGGGAGGGTTGGACCTGCATGGGGCGGAACGGATCGCGCTCGTCGGGCGGAACGGTGCTGGTAAGACGACGTTGTTGCGCACGATCGCCGAGGAGCTGGAACCGCTGGAAGGGAATGCGGTTGTGCACGTTCCGCTGCGGTTCTTGCCTCAACGGCTGGATGTGTTGGACGAGGGGTTGAGCGTCGCGGAGAACGTGGCGCGGTTCGCGCCTGGTTCGACCAACAACCAGATCCGGGCTCGCTTGGCTCGGTTCCTGTTCACCGGGGATCGGGCTGACAAGCAGGTGTCGATGCTGTCCGGTGGTGAGCGGTTCCGTGCGACCCTCGCTGCGCTCGTGCTCGCTGAGCCTGCGCCGCAGCTGCTCATGTTGGACGAGCCGACGAACAACCTGGACATGGCGAGCGCTCGGCAGCTGGTCGCGGCTTTGGAGTCTTACGGCGGGGCGTTGATCGTGGCCAGTCACGATGTGCCGTTCCTCGAGTCGATTGGTGTCACGCGGTGGCTTTTGCTCGACGGGGAGCTGCGCGAAACCACGCTGGAGGAGGTGTGGGGGATGACGTGAGTTCGGTGGACCGGCGAGAACGCGGAGAGGGCTATCGCATTGCGCGACAGCCCTCTCCGGATCGGTTGTTGCGTTACGCAGCCACTCGCTCGCGGTGGTCGGCGGTCGGTTCGACCGAGGTTCCCGAAGCTCCCGCTGTGCTGCGGAAGTTGCGGAGGCGGAGGCTGTTGGAGACCACGAACACGGAGCTGAAGGCCATGGCGGCTCCGGCGATCATGGGGTTGAGCAGTCCTG